>CAYJUR010000021.1:0-2369 GCA_964373405.1 uncultured Methanosarcinales archaeon
AATCATTTTTCAACTCTTTATAAAAATCAATTAATAATTTATTTACTTTTTCATTGACATTTAATTCTTTAACCAAATCAGAAATTTTTTTTATGGAATCCCCAATATTTTCCAGCCTTGCAATTAACTCCCAAATATGAAGGATTCCAGAAGGATTAAGTTTCAAAACTCTAGCTATAGAATTGTCATGCAGACTCATAGTAGCAACCTTTAAAGCAAGATATGATAATCGATTAACGTCGTCATCTCTTTCTTTGATATCTTCACTTATGTCGCTTTCAAATGAATTAATAGATTCCTCAAACATAGATCTTATTATATAATCTGTTCTCTTTATTATTTCTGGGAGTGAAATATCTGTAATGTTTAATATGTCTTTGATTACTATTTTATTATTTGATTCTTCAATCATTTCAACAGCAAACAAATTTTTTATGGTTTTTCTTATATTACTGATATATTCTTGTTTAAAATCCCTTACAATAATTGTAGTAAAATTATTAATATATGATGAATGAATAAGTCTTTTAATTAAAATATAGTCCTTATCTGAACAATTTATGGTGATTGATTTTTCATATTTTGAAATTTTAGATTCTGAACTTATAAGTAAATCGTTCCCATTTTTGATTAAAGAAACAACAGATCCCTTTTCTAAATTATTTTCATCAATCCAATCTTTTGGCAAACTAATTACATAACTGTTTTTTCCAAATTTAATCAGTTTTCTTTTTTCCAAATTACCCCCAACAACATAATTACCATATACTAATTATACTCTATATATAGTATATGGCACAACTATATATAGGTTACTCTACCTCTAAGGACTGTGAGGGTTGGGAAGTTTACTGCTAATCCTAAAAACGGAGGGAATCAATATGGACGAACATTCTTTATTGGAGGACGAGAAAGATATGGAAGAAGCAATTAGGAACGAAGATTGGGCGGATGAAGACTTCATAAACGAAATGGATGAACTAATTGAAGATAATGAAAGTGCATCAGACGTTGGCTTTCGTATAGGCGAACAAATGGCGTACAAGGATTTTTAACATTATTTTTATGTTGATTTGGTTGGGTTTGGAAGGGGAGGCTAGGATCGGAAGATTTTAGCCAAAACCTTTCTTTTTCTGATTAGATTCGTTGGAAAGATTTTATGATAAGAAATAAAATTTTGAAAATTAGCTTTCCATTTTCATGAATTTTAGGACGCATAATTTACAACATTCCTTAATCATCATCTTATCAATAACTTCATCAAAGCGAAGCCCTGAATGAACCAAGTTAGAAAATAAACGTATTTTTGTCAACAGAAAAAAACAGAAACAAATTTCAAATATCGTCGAATTAAGCCTTATCTCTCAAATATTTCTGAGAAAGCTTTATAAGGTAACCCACTTTCTAAATCATATGTCCGAACCTAAAAACCCATCAAACGAACCCAAAAAGAACTCTTACAGTGCAGATTCTATTCAATCTTTAGAAGGATTAGAGGCAGTTAGAAAAAGACCCAGTATGTACATAGGTACTACAGCAATAAGAGGTTTACACCATTTAGTTTACGAAGTTGTTGATAATTCTGTTGATGAAGCTTTAGCTGGATTTTGTAAGAATATTCAAGTATTTCTTAACAAGGATGGTTCTTGCACCGTTATAGATGATGGAAGAGGAATTCCTGTTGATATACATCCAAAATTTAAAATATCTGCTTTAACAGTTGTAATGACTAAACTTCACGCAGGCGGTAAATTTGATTCAAATACATACAAAGTTTCTGGAGGATTACATGGAGTTGGAATTTCGGTTGTTAACGCACTATCTGATAAATTAACTGTTGAAGTAAAAAGAGATGGAAAAACATACAAACAAAGTTTCACAAAAGGAAATCCCGTAAATGATGTGCGTGTTGTTGGAAACTCTACTGGAACTGGAACAAAAGTTACATTTTTGCCAGACTTCAGCATAATGGAAAAAAATAATTTCGATTTTGAAGTAGTAAGTGCAAGATTAAGAGAAGTCGCATATCTAAATGCAGGAATTAATATATCCATAAAAGACGAAATTACAGGAAAAGAAAATAAATTTCATTTTGAAGGAGGAATTAAACAATTTGTTGAATACTTAAACACAAACAAAGACGTAATTCACACACCTATAATGCTAACAAAAGAAGTTGACAAATCACTTATAGAAGTTTCTCTTCAATATAATACTGGATATACTGAAAATGTTTATTCATTTGTAAATAACATAAACACAGGAGAAGGTGGAACACATCTACAAGGCTTTAAATCTGCGTTGTTAAGAGTTGCAAACAAATATATCAAACAGAACAAGAAAAACACTATAACAGTCATACTGCCAGC
>CAYJUR010000021.1:2379-11564 GCA_964373405.1 uncultured Methanosarcinales archaeon
AGACGATTGTAAAGAAGGTTTATCTGCAGTAGTTTCAGTAAAAATACCAGAACCACAATTTGAAGGTCAAACAAAATCAAAATTAGGAAATAGTTATGTTAAAGGACTTGTTGATGAAGTTGTTGCGAATGGATTAAGTACATATTTTGAAGAAAATCCGTCTATCGCGAAAATTATATTGCAGAAATTTATGGGCGCAGCTTTGGCTCGTGAAGCTGCAAAGAAAGCGAGAGAATTAACAAGAAGAAAAAGTGCTCTTGATTCAGGATTATTGCCTGGAAAATTAGCTGATTGTACATCATCAAATCCTGAGGAGTGTGAATTATATTTGGTTGAGGGAGATTCTGCAGGTGGATGTTTTTCAGGAGATACAAAAGTTGCTTTAGCTGATGGAAGAAGTATTTCATTTGAAGAATTAGTAAAAGAAAATAAAGAAGGAAAAAGAAATTTTTGCTATACAATTAAAGAAAATGGTAATATAGGAATTGAAGAAATCAAACATCCAAGAATTACAAAAGAAAATGTTGAAGTAATTAAAATTATTTTAGATAATGAGGAAGAAATTATTTGTACTTCTGATCACAAATTTATGCTTAGAGATGGAAATTATAAAGAAGCCAAAGATTTGCAAAAAACAGATTCTCTTATGCCCTTAAGAAAGAAAATTTCCGAGTTAGGAAAAGGAATTACTATTAAAGGTTATGAGATGATTTATCAAATTAAAGAAAACAAATGGATATTTACTCATATGCTTTCAGATGACTGGAATTTAGAAAAGGGGATTTATTCAAAGGGAGAGAAAGATGCAAGACATCACATTGATTTTAATAAACTTAATAATAATCCCACAAATTTAATAAGACTAAACAAAGATGAACATATGAAATTTCATAGAGAACATATATTTAAAGTTATGCATACTGACGAAGTAAAACAAAGATCTAGAGAAGTAAAACAAACTCAAAAATTTAAAGAAATGATGAGTAATAGAATGAAAGAACCTCAAACAAGAAAAATTTTAAGCAGAAATGCAAAAACACAATGGGAAAATGATGAATATAAGGAATATATGGTTAATAGATTTTTAGATTTTTATCATAATAACGAAGAATATAGAAGAAAAAATAACGAAAATTTAAACCTACAACAAAAAAAATACTGGAGTTCTAATAAAAATAGAGAAAACCAATCTAAAAAAGTTAAAAAATACTTTGATGAAAACCCTGAAAAAAGAGAATTATTATCTGAAATTAGCAAAATGCAATGGACAAGTCCAGAATTAAAAAAATGGCGAAAAGAGAAAACAAAAGAGCAATGGACTGCTGATTTTAGAAAGAAAAGAAAAGAAGCTTATAATGAAACATATTTCAATAATACAATAAAAGCTTTAAGAGAGATATATGATTTATGTAAAAAAATTGATATTGAAGAATATTATAAATTTCGAATCAAAAGCAAAAATAAAAATCTTCTGAAATTTGAAACATTCAAAAAAAGATTTTTTAATGATAATGAAAAAGCAACATGTGAAGCTGTTACAAATTACAACCACAAAATTAAAGAAATTCATTGGTTGAATCAAAAAATAGATGTTTATGATATAGAAGTTCCAAACACACATAATTTTGCACTAGCTTCAGGAATTTTTGTTCACAATAGTTGCAAAGCCGGAAGAAATAGAGAGTTTCAAGCAATACTTCCAGTATTTGGAAAAATATTAAATGTTGAGAAAACTAGAATTGACAAAGTATTGAGTTCGGATAAATTAAGAATGGTTATATCTGCGCTAGGAACTGGAGTTGGCGAAGAATTCGATATTTCTAAGTTAAGGTATAAAAAAGTAATTCTTATGGCAGACTCAGATGTTGATGGATCACATATTAGAATATTATATTTAACATTATTCTTTAGATATTTGAGAGAATTAATTGATGCGGGCAATTTATATATCGCACAACCTCCACTTTATCAAATTAAAAAAGGAAAAGCTAAGCATTATGCATTAGATGATAAAGCAAAAGACAAGATTATTAAAGAAATTGGTTCAGAAGGAATTTCAATCCAAAGATACAAAGGTTTGGGAGAAATGAATGCTGACCAATTATGGGAAACAACTATGGATCCTGACTCAAGAACAATGTTAAAAGTAACAATTAATGACGCAATTACAGCAGATGCAATATTTACAACTTCACTGGGAGACAAAGTAGAACCTCGTAAAGAATTCATAGAACAACACTCACACGAAGTTGTGAATTTGGATGTTTGAGTTGTTTGGAACATTTTATTATCTTATTTATTTCTTTTGTTGAAATATAATTTTTAAAGTCACCATTAAACCTATTCAAAATTTTCAGCATTTTGTCTCCAAGAAACTACAAAATGTAAGCAGTTTGTCTCCAACAGACTACAAAATGCAAATTTATTCAATCTCCAACACACCTTCCCTAAAATTCAATTTCACATTAAAATTCTTTAGAAAACTCAAACCTAATAATTCATCAACATAGCTCTTTGATGGCAAATCATGAACGATTGCTCTTACATTTTTTACTTCTTTTCCAAAGACTTTAACAGAATCAAGAATAACAATGGGTGCAAATTCAGTTCCACTTGCAGTAATTACCTCAGTTTTTTCCTTAGACAGTTTTGGATCAAAACCTAAAGCTTTAGCAATTCTCCAAGGAATCATAACATTTGAGGCACCAGTATCAAGAGCTAATTTTGCCGTTTCAATAAACCGTCCTTTAATAATCGCGTCAATAATTATCACAGGTTTTTTTAAATCTATATTAATTATTCCCATAAAAAAGCAACCGCATAATTTTTTTCAGGAATTTCTCCAGAGTAGAATGTCGCCACATGTTTACTATCTTCAATATCCGCTAATCTATCATAGATATCATCCCTATTCTTGCTATGCGCAATTAATCTTACCTTCACAGGTCTATTTAACTCATCTTCTTCTAAAACCTCAACTAATACCCACTCATCCTTATATTTTTTTTTATTTCTTCTATATCCATTTTATTTATATCATGACATAAAACGTTAATAAACCTTGTGCAATACCTTTATAAACCCCCTTTATTCTTTTCACACAAATGACAGATAAAGAATCCAAAGACAGCAAAGATGTCAAAGACGATAAAAAAGACATGAAAAAGCTAGCTAAAGCTGGTCTTAAATGGAAAAAGAAAAATTGGTACCGATTAATTGCGCCACAAATGTTCCAATCAAAAGAAGTTGGTGAAACTTTTGCCGAAGATTCAAGCAAATTAATGGGAAGAACTGTTGATTCTAATTTATTCCAACTTACCGGAAACATCAAAAAACAAAGTATTGGGGTAACCCTTCAAGTAAATGAAGTTAAGAATGATCAAGGTTACACTTATATTAAAGATTTCCACTTACAACCTTCAAACATAAGAAAAATGTCAAGAAAAGAAATGTCAAAGATTGAAGATTCTTTTGTATGTTTGACATCAGATAAAAAACAAATTAGAATAAAACCAATACTGACAACAAGATCAAAAGCAAATGCAAAAGCATTAAAAGCATTAAGAAGAGTTGCAAGAAATGTCATTATAAAAAGAATTAATAGCCTTTCTTATGATAAATTAATGGAAGATCTTGTAAACCTAAATATTCAAAAATTGATGAAAGATCCTCTTGAAAAAATATTTCCATTAAAACAGTGTCAAATAAAATATGCTGGTCTTGAAAATGATACCAGAGCTTTTATTGTTAAAGCTGAGGATTTAAACATAAGTGGGGAAAATAACACAAATCCAGAACAACCAAGAAGAAAAAGATTAAGAAAGAAAGAAGATGTAGCGCAAAGTGAAGATAGTTCAGAAGAAGAACAACAAGAAAATTCTGAAAATTAATATTCAAATGATGAAAATTAATAAAGTTTTTTAAAGTCCTAACTTCTATCACACATTTATGAAAGAAATTAGTCAAGGTGCTGAAGCAAAAATATATAGGAGCAATAATAAGGTAATTAAAGAAAGAATTCCCAAATCGTATAGAGTAAGTTTTATTGACAATGATTTAAGAAAAAAAAGAACAAGAAAGGAAGCAAAAGTTCTCACGGAAATTGCAAAAATTTTAAATGTTCCAAAAGTACATTCTATTGACAAAAACAAAATGAAAATAGAAATGGATTTTGTTCATGGAGAAAAAATAAAAAATTACTTAGATAATAAAAAATATTCAAATAAAGAAAAACAAGATATTTCAAAAGAGATAGGAATTCAAATAGGTTTGCTCCACAAAAATAACATCACTCACGGAGATTTAACCACATCAAATATAATTTTGTCAGACAATAAAATTGTTTTGATCGATTTTGGTTTAGCAAATCATACAAACAAAATCGAAGATAAAGCTGTGGAATTACATTTATTTAAGCAAGCTTTAGAAAGTAAGCATCACAAAATCTGGAAAGATTGTTTTAAAGCGTTTATTGAAGGCTACAAACCCTCATATAAAGATGCCAACTTAGTTATAAACAAATTCGAACAGGTTGAGTTGAGGGGAAGGAACAAGCAAAAGGGGAGTTAATTTTATAAACAATTAAAATTAAGGTTAAAATATGACATTTAGATCTAAACTAATAACATACTTAGTATTTGTTTTACTCTTAATACAATTCTCATATGCTCAAAACGATCTCAGAATATCCATTGATATTGAAGAATTAAATTCATATATTGATTATTTTTTTAAACTAGAACATGGAATAAATAATTTCAATCTAGAAGTTCCAAAAAATTCTCAAATAATTTATCTGAGAGATGATTATGGAGATATAAATTATAAAAATGAAAACGATACTCTCATTATGGATTTAATTGAGTCTGAAAAAGAGAGATTAATTCTAATGAAATTAAAGACAAAAACATCAGTCTCGAAAAAAGATAATTATTACGAACTCATATTTGAATCAAAAAACTATGGAAAAGTAACAATAAATCTCCCCGATAACGTAATCCCAAATTCGATTCAAACAAATCCTAAAACTGAAATAAAAGTTTATGACAAATTTTCATATGTGGATTTTGATGTGAGGCAAGGAGATATATTAATTATAAGATATAAGGTTTTAAATAGTAACTATTGGATATATGTTGTTGTCATATTAATTATATTAATTGTAGCTTATTTTTTGATAAAAAGAAATAAAAAAAGGAAAGTTAAAAAAAATGAAGAAATAAAAAGTATAAAAGAAAATAATGACGAAAGTTATCATTCAAATATAGTCTTATCTGAAAATAAAACAATAAACAAAGACCAAATTCTAAAATCTTTAAATCTCTTAAATGAAAAGGAAAAAAATGTAGTTGAGTATGTACTAAATCATGAGGGTTGTTTGCAGTCTGATTTGCAGAAAGAAGTTGGATATACTAAATCAAATCTTACAAAAATCATTAAAAAATTAGAATTTCGGGCCCTAATAAAGAAGAAAAATATAGGGAAAATTAATAGGTTATATTTGGGGGAGAAGGTAAAATAATCTAAAAGTTCTCAGTTTCCATAGTTTCCACAAACCATTATATATTGTTTCCATCTATACATACTATAAATGTATGTAATAAGTCATCATAATTCCACTAATTAAAATATGTTGGAGTGGAATTATGACTATGCTCAAAGATGTATGCATCTTTGACACTTCCAAAAAGCAAAATGCCTTTTGTGAGTATAACATTTGCATTATTTTATTTATGAATCTTGTATTTGTGCGCGATTTATTGAATGCAAAGTTACAAAAATCAAAGATTTTTGGAACTCCTGAAAAGTCATGCCAACATAATTGGCAGGACTCCTGAAAATCTATGATTTTCATGAGCTTCGCTTTTCATGAGCATGGTGACTTATTATCACCCATAAACAATTTTTTTGTGGGTTTTGAACAAAATACGGAGGACACGAAAATGAAAAAAATAATGGCTATATTGGCAGTGGCAATAATGTTATTAAGCATTGTGCCAAGCGCATTTGGTCAGATTGACGTAAATGTAAAAGCTGATGCAAACGCAGAAGTTGATACGGACACATCACTTGATACAGATGTAAAAACACAATTGAACATAAAGGCTAAAAAAGAAGCATTTATGAATGCAATGGAGGCGAAAGCTAAAGCAAGAGCTCAGATGAAAGCTAAGCTTGAAACTGCAAGGGACGAATGGAGACAGGCAAAACAAGATGGATTAAGCGAACAGGAAAAATTTGAAAGAGCGCAAAAATTCATGTTGACTGTTGTTGACAAGATGATTGCTAATCAGGAGCATTTGATTGCAAAAGTTGAAGCTAACGGCGACTTGAGACTTGACTTAATAGGCAAGTTGAAATTAAGACTTGATTTCTATACAGAATTAAGAGAACAAATTGAAAATGCAGAAAACTTTAAGGAATTACAGGCAAGCGCAAAAAAACTAAAGCTGGAATGGGCTATGTCAAGAAAAGAAGCAAAAGCACATATAAGTACATTAGTTAATGCAAAGCTTGAAAAGGCAATTTCTATATTAGAAAAGAGCGCTGCAAGAATAGATGCAAAGCTTGAAACATATGCTGAAGAAGGAAAGGATGTTGAAGTGCAGGAAAAACTTCTTACAGAAGCGTATAGCAAAATAGAAAGTGCAAAAAGAAACCTTGATGCATCTGCTGAAACATCAGCTAGCATAAGTTCGTCTGCAAGCGTTGAAGAGTCACAAAAAGCATTTGCAAAAAGCAAAACGTTTATAAAGTTGGCAAACCGAGACTTATCTGACGCAAGAATCAAGCTGAAAAAAATATTGGTAAGCTTGAACGCGGAGGGTGAACTTAATGAATAAATCTATAAATAAATTTTTATTTTTTTTAATTTTTATTTTTTTGGTGGTAGGATGTTCTAATGCTCCAAAAGCAGCAACAGAAGACTTTGACGCTGACGACTCTATAGCAATGGAAGACGACGAATATGAAAGTGATATTGATGAAATTGCGGGAGATAATTCTGAAGACAAAGAGCTTGACGAAATTGAAACAGAGCTTGACGAAGTTGATGATCTTACAGAAGATGTGAATGACGATGAAGATGAGAGTATGAGTAGCGAAGATTTTAATCTTCAGTAAAGAATTTATTTTTTATATTTTTCTTTTCTCCACAAACTTCTTAATGCTGTTTACAGAATAATTTGGAAAATAAAACATCTGACATCCAGAACATCTTGAACCGCAACAAGTATCCCTATAAACCCAGTATATTGAGTAGAACGTATCATTATTAAATCTAATTTCTATTGGTTTTCGTAATAAAAGACTTCCGTCTTTGAATAAATTGTTAGAATCAATTTCTTTTTTAACAACTTTTAATAAATCTTTTATATAATCGACATATAACGGATCGTTATACATTCGTTCTAATTGTTCAATGATTTCATCTTCAGTTCTACAATAAATCTCTTCTGACATAATCACATCAAAATATTTTTTAGTAATTTCTTTTGGCATAAATAAAATAATTTGTTTATTTGATTTTTTAACATCATTTTTACTTGCAGTTCCGTCTTTTATTTCAACTTCATACTCTCCCAAATATTCAGAAACATTAGAGGACTTTGAACAATCTTCATTTTCACACTTATTCAAAGTACTCTTCTGAGGATTTTGACAAATATCATTTGTGGATTCAAAATCCTCATAATCTTCTAATTCCATTCTATCCAATTCCTCTTTAAATACTGCAATATTTCCATTCAAGTCAGGAGTTTGATTAATAATCCAAGAAAAAGCATCCAATTTATACGACTTTTCAAGAGAATCCAATTTACTCAAATCTGGTTTTTTCCTCATTTGTTTACCTTCTATTAGCACATAAGGAGATATCATAGTCATAATCCTAACATAGTTGTTTATAAAGATTACAGACAGATTACAGACAGATTACAGAAAAGTTTATAACAGAAAACACCACAACAACAAACATTTAGGGGGTTACATATATGGCAAAAAATGATAATGCAAAATTGCAAGTAATTTTATTATGGGTAATTTGGATAGTTGGTTTAGTATGGATTTTGGCAGAGGGATCTCACAAAAATGACAAATTTGTAAATCACTGGTTGAAACAATGGCTTACGTTAGCTATAGTTGCAGCAATCTTTTGGGTTGTTGGATTCATATTAACCATAATAACTCTAGGATTATTTGGTATATTTATGATGATTGTTTGGCTAATTTTCTTAGTCATATGGCTAATCGGGCTAGTTAACATAATCAAAGGAAACACAAATAATTTGCCTATTGTTGGAAAATGGGGAGAATCTTTATTTAAATTTTAATTTTTTTATTATTCTTTTTTGATTTTATTGTATCAAATTAAAAACATACTTTCTAAATGGCATCAGTTTTTCAGGACTTCCGTTCCAATATAACTTTTGAAGTTTATGGAATAAAAATTACCATAAATTTAGTCAAAAAGAAATCTATGATTATATTTTGACAAAGTCCTGAAAAAAAATATTCAAATTAAGAAATCCTATTTTTAAAATAATTATTTATTTGCAAATCTCTTTTGTTTATCTTTCAAATTTTTTTCATATACCTCAAATTTTCCCATATTCATAGCTTTTCTTCTTTGATTCAAATCTTTTTTATTTATTATTGACCTATAAGTAAAAACTCCTTTTTTGTTAATATAAAATTGGGTTCCATATAATTGTTTTTTTCCTTCGTTAACTAAAACTCTATCAGTCAAATATGCCAAATCTTCTTTTTCAGATTCACCAACAGATACTGACTTTTTAAGCAAGCTTAAACATTTTTTTTGAAATTTCAAACCAAAATCAGAATGCTGAGCCACTATCCAAGCAGTACGGTTAGCTTCCCTTCCAACCATATTAATAGAAGGCCAGCCATATTTTTTAATTATTTTTCTTAATATTCTTATATTTTTTTCGTCTATCTTTTCTATCTCCTCACCATTATTAACTCCATTCCTCGCATTCTGATCACTATTCCACATATCAATAAGAACTTTCTTAAGTTTCAGATATTTCACTCAAACCACTCCATAAACTTCTTCAAATTTAATGTATTTAATATATCTTTTTTAGTCGCCCATCCTCTTCTTGCAGTAAGAACACCATATTTCATGTTTCTTAATTGTTTAATATCATTTTAATTATATTTGTCTA
>CAYJUR010000022.1:0-11232 GCA_964373405.1 uncultured Methanosarcinales archaeon
ATGCAGTATTTCCTATTGATGCAGTTCCTTGAGATGAAATTGAATTAACTGGTTTGGTTAAGGGTGATGAAGAAACATCTTATTGGCAAGATTTGATGGAGAGATATGATTCTGTATTTAGTGAAGGCGAAACATACTCAGTAAATATTCCAATTACTACTTTGAATGAAGGTGTTTCAGATTTGATTACTAGTGCTGAGCTTTCTGGAGTTGTTGGTGCGAATTCAGCAGAAATTTTTGTTGTAGGTGAACAAGGAACTCCTTTTAATATTTACAAGAATGGTGAATTACTAATAGAATCTTCTGTTACAGATTCTCCAATACAAGTTTCTGTTTCTGCAGGAGATTCATTTAATATTGAAAATACAGCTGAAGAACAAAGAAGTGTGTTTAGAGTTTTTACAGACAATGTGCAAAGAATATACACGTCTTTTGCTACAAGAATCTCGACAATATTTGTGCGTGACGAAATTGTTACTCTTGAATTGAATGTTGTTGGGGATATTTCTGCGACTGGGGAATATAATGTTAATGAAAAAAGTGCACAAATTAATGTGAATGGTGCGGTAAATACAAATGTTCAAATTAGTGTTAATAATAATGTGTTGATTGAAAGAGTATTGCCGAGTTCTGGAGAGATGAGCGCAACACTAAATAATTTAATACAAACTGATTTAGTGAGAGTTGAAGGTTTTGTTGCGAGAATTGAGACAGGTGTTGTTGGTGGAGAACCTATTGCAACGACTATAGAGACAGGAACTGTTACACAACCATTTACTCCTGTTGAGATTGGTACTGGAACTGTTGAAGGTGGAAGAGTTGACTGTACAGAAGAAACGCAATGCAGTACTGGAAGTGATGGTTGTTGTCCAAGTTCTTATTGTGCGTATTTAGGTGATCCAGATTGCAGAGGTAGTACCGTTTATGAACCTGAACAAAGAGTGCTTGATTCAACAACTCCAACAGAAAGAACTGGATGTATAACTGATGCTGATTGCATAAGCCAACAGAAGAATGAATGTTTCCCAGTAAGATGTATTAATTTTCAATGTGTTGAGGATACTCTTCCAGATGGAACTTATTGTACTGAAGATTGTACATATGAATCTGAAACTTCTGATAAAAATGTCTGTCCATATTGTGGTTGTTCGAGTGGATATTGTACTGCATCATATGCAAAACCGGGGGAAAGATATGCTGCGAGCGAAACTGAAGATGCAATATGCAAGGAATGTGCAAAGTGTCCGGAAGAAAAAAGTGTTGATTGCAAAAATATTGTTTATGAATTTGTTGAAGGAAATTTTTATCCAGCAAAAGAGTTGACTAATGAAGATATTCTTCAAATTGTTTATTCAGATAAAACTCCTGTAAATTATTTTGAATCTGCACAAATTGCAGAGGGCGGAGGAGGCGGTTGTGAACCGCACGATACAAACCCTCCAAGGTTTTCAGAATTTTTTTCTGACGGAAATTTGGTTGAAGAAAAATTTGAAGGCAAATTGTTTATTGAAATAAGAAATGAAGGAATGGGTGCAATAAATCTTGACAATTATTACATAGGTGTTCCAAAAGGACAATTTGATGAAAGGAGTGAATTTGGAGAAGGGTTGGGCAAAGTCAAGATAAAATTTTTGGGAATTGAAAATATTGGAAGCCAGACAACTCCTTTTATAGCAGGAATGAAATTAGCTAATGATTATTTGTCGCAAAACGCTGCAATAAGAACTGCAAGTCCATCATTAGCATTCAATTTAGGAATATATTCTGCAAACAAAATTATTGGAGAAAATAAGAATGTTGGAAGCAGTTCTATTGAAGACAAAAAAAGGAGTAATTTTGTGAGAACACTGATTAGTGAGCAAAAAAATGAAGAAAAAAAGATTGAACAAAAAGTTGATTTACTTCAGTCAAGAGAAAGTCCAGGAGTTTCTCTTCCAGATGCTCAAAGTTTAGGAGCTTGTCCTGAACCAGAGAGTGCTGATAATTATGAAGTGCTGATTGATTTATCAGGACTTATTGAAAATGGGGGGCACAAGTTTTATGAGAAAGATTATTCAAGAATAAGCGCAGAGAATTTTGTCATAGTAGAAAAAACAAAGAACATTTTAGTTGACAGATTTAATATAAACAGAAATGAGATTGAGAGTGGGGAAATTTATGGATATGCAAAAGACGGAAATGAATGGCGAGTTTTGTATGACAAAAACGAAGCAACACTTGGAACTTCAATTCTGCCAGAAATTTCTGGAGGTGGCGGAAGACAAACAAATCCATCACAATCAGTTTCTTATCAGGGTGGAATTGAAATTTCAAATAATATCAATAGCGCTTATGGTGTTTATAGTGAAGGAAACGAAGCAATATATGGAACGGATGAAGGTGATTCAATATTAAAAGCATTAGGAGAACTTCAAAATTTTGTCAAATCTGATATGATGAAGAGATTTTATGATGATGAAGCCCATAAAAAAGGGGATAATCCAAAAATAAGGGAAATTGCTGATGCAAATATAGATATGTGCTTCTCAACAATTCTAGATAGTTCAAATAAATTATATACCATTCTTCTTGGCGACGGCAATACAGTTGTTGGCTCTGTATCTGACTTTGTTAACAATTTTTACGCACTATTGGATGCTGTTAATAAGGTAGAGGAAATTAGTGCTGGAATAAATTCTGACAAATCTTTTTTAGACAATGATGAAGGTTTGACAAGTATTTCAGGCGCAGTAATTGGTCTGGAAAATGAGGCTCCTCTATTAAATCCGTTAAATCCGACGCCTTCTAAAACAGTTGAAGAAGCTAAGTCTAATCTTAAGCAGAGTCTTGCAAACTCTCCAGGAAAGATAATGACACAGCTTGAAAAATATGAAAAAGCTATTCTGGAAATCAATGAGATGATTTCAAAAGCAGAAGAAGATGCAAAAAACAGTTTGAGTAATTCAAAAAAGCTTCTAAGTTATGCAAGGGATTATCGTGTCAGTCAAATACTAAATAATAATATAAATTTTCTTGAAGAAGATATTAAACATTTTGAAAAACTTAAGAAAGATGCAGAAGGTGCTATTTCTTTATTTAAAGAAATATATGATGAAGCTGTATCTGAGAAAAAGAAAATAAATATTCCATATGAGGCAGATTTAATGCACGAAAATAGTTTTGACAAATCTCTTGACAGCTTTAACAGAAAATCTGTTCAGGCTGAATTTTATATGTTCAAAGCAATACTGGCTTTTGCAAATATGTTGAGGCTTGATTATAACCAATGCAAAGGTGCAATTATTAATTCATATGATGTAGTTCTTAGGTTTACACAATCTGGCGGTTATAGTCAAGTTGTTGCTAAAGATACATCAGGTACAGATGGTTCATACACCAGTGTTTATGATGCTCAAGAAGATTCTGAAAAAGATTCTGAAGGAAGAGAATTAAATACACTTCAGCCCGCGCCAGTTGGAATTTTTGATGCGACAACTCTTCAGTGCCTGCCGTGTCCTTTGCCAAAAAAATGTGGTTCTGGAACTCAAAGTTATATAGAGCCCGTGGGTTTGGATAATCCAAATTTATATTATTATCGAACAAGTGCAATTAATAGGCCCAAAACGTCAACTCGTCCAAAAACTCAAATTTTTATAAGAGCACAAGATGGCACAATAAGAACTGTTGAAGAAGGAACCGAAGAAGAAAAAGCATTTAGAGAAAGTTTGTTTAATCAAAGGCTTCAGGAAATGAATCAAGATCTGAATAAAAAATATGCTGATTTGGAAGAGCTTAACAAAGAAACATCAAATACACAACAAAGAATGAACGAAATTTTAGTTCTTATTCAAAATCCTAATCTTGATAAGGCAACAAGGGATTCATTAAATAAGGAATTAGAAGGATTAATTGTTCAATTCAGAAATCTTGTTGAGCAAAAAAAGGCATTGGGTGGGGAAATATTTGAATTGATACAAACAATGTTGGGAGAGATTAGAACTTATTCTGGCAAAGATGATTTAATATCCCAAATAGAATCTTTGAATAAACTAATTTCGGAAGAAAAAGATGAAAATAAGAAAAATCAATACGAACAAACTTTAGAATCATTAAGAAATAGTCTTCAAAACATAAATGATTATGAAGATCAATTAAAATCACAGGGTTCTTCTATAAGGGATTATATAAATTCTGTTGACAAAGAAAATAATATTTTGCTTTACTACAATTCATTGCTTGCAACTTCTTTTGGTACAGGAGATGTTGTTGCCGATACACAGGAATTGTTACTGCGATTAAGAAATGTTGCGTTAAGTAGTGGAATGAACCCTGACGAATTTGTATCCTTGTCTCAGATAGGTGATGCGAGAATAACACAAGTATTTGCATTTTTATTTATGCTTTCTGGACTAGGTCAAGATATATCATTAAATCTTGCAAATACTGCAATGCTATCATCATTAGGATCATTATTAGGAATTTCTTCTGAAGAATATAATTTAATGGAGATGTATAATCAGGCATTAAGATTAAGCGAAACAGCTGGTAGATTTGAAACTGGTGTTCAAAAAGATGCATTGGATTTAATAGATTTTCTGGGAAGAAGTCCGAGCACAACTGAAGATTTAGACAGTGCTATTAATATGTATGATATGTTATTATGGAGTGCTGCAGGTTTTCAGGATCTTAGTGGAAGAATTGGTTTGTTTGGATTTGATTTTGGAAGTGGTGCAAGGGATTTAGTTGAAGATATACACGGCAAATTAGGAAGTGCAATTGGTGTTGCAGAAACTTTGGGTGTGCCATCTGAAAGTTTGCTATGGTACGATTATGATATAGAGAGAAATTTTGGAGTTATAGAAAATAGGGCTTTTATACTTCAAAATTATGAGGAAGTTTCTGATATGCTTAACAGAAATATTCCTATGAACAGTGAGTTTCTTGAAGAATATCTTGGTTATCTGTCAAGGGAAACAGGAAATTTTGTTCCGTATCTTTCAAATGAGTATGATGAAAATGGAAGAAGGATAACACAGTTCAGGGAAAGAAATGCATTAGTTGAAGGGATATTAAATAGTCTTGGAAGAACATCTTTGCGAGGTTCAACTTCTCTTGGAATAAATTATGACAATCTTCAAACAGTATTAAGTGCATTGGAATATAGTGCTGAAGGCAGGAATCAATTAAGCGTTATAAATGGTGAGTTTGGTTCCGTTGATGGCTTGATGGAAACAGTTTCAGTTCAAATTCCTTTTGAGAGCGCTGACAGGATTATTACACAAGAAGGATTTGAGAGAATAAGGAATTTATATGAATCTGACAGAAGTATAGAAAATGTTTTTTCTATGTTTAGGGATATTTTTTACGAACAGGAACAGGTGCTTAATTTGCGCGAGAGTCAGGAGTTGAACAGAGGATATGTTGAAGGCGCAAGTGCTGAAAATTTTGCTTCGCTTACTTATATAAGAGCATTAAAGGATGTGGTTTTGGGAAGAAATCCTCAAGAGATACTTGAAACTTTACAAACTGATTTTGAAAATTTGAGGAACTTTAAATTTGATCAGGTTGGCGATAATTGGATTGATATATTTGAAGGCGAACTTGATGATACTATACAAAGCAGTCTAAGATATGGATCTGAACTTATAGCATATACTGTTGACGAAATCTCTTTAGCTTCTGCAACAGCAAGGCTTATGTCTTTTGCGAGCGAAGAGCAGAGGAGTGTTTTAGGTAATGTTCACAATATAAACGAAGTTGAAAATTATATGAGAAATATCAGGGAAGCGCAAATAGGATTTGACAATGATAATTTAATACAAGATTATTTTCAAAGAATTGGTTCTGCGCGCATAATTGACTCGGCACTGCAGTCAATATCTGTTCAGGAAGGAGCTGGGCCACTGCTTAGAGAATATAATGCACTTGTGAATGAAAGGATTAGATTGGGAAGTTTAAGTGATGAAGAATTATCAAGAATAAACTCATTGACGAGTACATTAGGAAATGTTTATCATTACAGATTTGGTGCAGATGGCACTCCCGTTTTTGATTCGTCATCATTTACTTTAAGTATGAATCAAAGATACGGAAATCTTTTTGAAGGAAATTTAAGGGATGCGCAAGGAAGATTGGATACTGCGAGAATTGATGCGAGAGTTGCATATAATATGCCTTTATTGGGAGATATTTATCTTGGAATAGGCTCATTATTTTCTTCTAGTTTGAATGATGAATGGAGTCGTATAGATGATGCATCTACTGACAGGCAGTTAAGTGCATCATTATATGGAAGTTTGGAAGGCGAGCTGAGAAATCTTCATAGTCAAACAACAGATTCGAGAACACGAGCAATGATTGAGAACCAGCAAAGACAGATGTGGCAAACATTAGATGAAGAGAGGACATTGCAGAACATTGAATCAGGATGGCAGGCAGTGGGTTCACTTCCTCTTGCTGCAATTTCATTTTTACCAAGTGCTGGACTAGTTGCATCCGGTTCATTTTTAAGAAATTTTGCAAGCATGGCTTTTAGTACATTTCAAAGATCTTCTTTGTTGACAATACCGCGTGCATCATATTTTGGAGTTTATGACATATCAAGTCTTAACCAAAACGAATTTTATGATAGGATGCAGTCTATTGGATTTGAGGGTGAAGTTGACTTGGGAAGGGAAATGCAATATTATGGCGGTGTTGAAAATTTTGCTTACGAAATTTCAGATCCTTACAATACAGCAACAATGGCTTTAATGTCCCCTGTTTTTAACGGAGCTATTTCGCTTTTGGGAAGAACTGGAATTGGACGAACAGCATTAGGAAGAGTTGCTGGAGGAATTTATTCATCTCCTTTCCGTTTTTCACAAGCAGGTGAAGATATCACAAGGAGTATTTTACAACGAGGGTTTCAGAGAATTGGTGCTAGTAGTAAAGTTGCTGGAAGATATGCAGAATCTATAAGCTTTAATATGTGGGAGCTTGGATTTGAAGAAGGTGTTCTAAATCCTGTTTATGCTGCACTTGGATTTGGTGGACATGGTGGAGATGTTGCGGAGGGTGTGTATGGATTAGTTGCTGGAAGAGGAAGAGCTGGATTTATTTCTGCATTCAGAAACAGGGGGATTAATGTATATAATGATTTAATTATACCTCATCAAAGCGGAAGCACTATTGTTGTAAACTCGCCTGAGAGAGCAAGGAATGTTATGCAGGAAGAGTATGGTGCTGAAAGCAGAAGGATTGTTGTTAATGGTGAAACTATAGGTTATGAGTTTGATGTTGATGGAAATAGTGTGAGGATTGTTGAGCAGAGATTTGTAAACAGTCCTGAACTAAGAAGTTTGACTTCCGAGTTAGGAGGACTATCAAACAGACTTATGATTTCTAATGATGTATCTGAAAATGTTCAGATTGTTTCAAATATTGAAGATACAAGAAGAAGAATGCATGAGAATGTTGCAGATGCTTTATCGCAAATGGGAATAAATCTTCCACCAAGAACAGAAGTTCAGAGAAGCGCATCTGATAAATATAGTACATCTTCACTTGATAATATAAGACAGTCATTGTCAAGAACAGTTGACAGTCAAAGACTTGGAAATGTTCGTAAGGAAGAAATTGCAGTAACACAGGATGATGCAATGCTTGTTTTAAGTGCTGAAGGAATTTCTGTAACTGAAATAGCTCAAGCATTTATTGGATCTTCAAATGAAGTATTTGTTAATGATCAAAATGTTGTTACTGTTAGAAATTCTGATAGTGGTGAGATATTTGTTTTTACAACTCAAAGAGAAAATATTCCGAGAAGAGTTGTTGTTGGAAATGATAAAGTTGAAATGAATGTTGTGAGTACAGTTAGTCCTGTTGTGGTCGATAATAGAAGAGTTAGAATTGGAACAAGTACTGCAACAAATATTGTTGTTAGTGGCGAAATAAGTAATATTAAAGAATTGCTCGAACCAAAATCAGACAATATAGAAACTATAACTATTGATGGAAGAAATGCATTAGTGCAAAGAATTGGAACAGAAGTTCAGATTTATACAAACGCTCCTTTAAAGATTGGAGATAATGTTAAAGGAAAATCTGTTGAGAATGTTTATGACAATGTTGAACCTTACGAGATAGTGTTTTATTCTCTCGGAGAAGGATGCCAGGGCTGTGTTGAAATGAAAAAAGAATTAGATAAAAGAAGAGTTAGATATAGAGTTGTTGATGTGAGCAAAAGAGAGAATATGCATAGAGAGATGAATAGATTGAGTTTAAAGCATGAACGGGAAGTCAACACATTTCCTTCAATAGAGTTTGATGGAAAACTTGTAACTGGAGAAACTACTGAAGAAATGATAGAAAAAATGGAGGGAATGACAAGAAGTATTGAGAATAATGCAAGAAGAGCTTTGGTTAGTACAGAAGATATTTTGATTACGAGAGGAATTGCTGGATTCAGCAGAAGACCTGAATTTGCAATTACTGAAACAAAAACACAAACCGCAGAAATTCCTGTCCAAAAATTACCAGCAGGTCCTCCTACTCTTTCTGAAATAGAACAAATTGTTGATTTTAATGATGCTGATGGAACAACATTTAATGTTCCTGATGAATTCTATGAAAGAACAGGTAAAACTCCCAAAGATGTTGAACTTGCAATTGAAGCTGTAACTGGTGTTGGATGGAATTGTGGAAGTCCTTGTATCACGAATATTGCTTCTGGGCAGGATGATTTTGATGAAAGCAATATAGAAAAAACTATTTATGATACATTCGCAAGTTCAGAAACCCCTTCACAACCTCCACGAAAAAAAACACGTAAAGTTTTGACTAGTGATCAGCTAGATGAACTTGTACTAAATCTAGAAAGATTGTATTCATTAAACCCTAAAGATAAATATGAAACTCTTGTTGAAGAGAATTTAAGAAAGCAGGAAATAATTGAATATTCTGACGCATTACTTAATTTATTTAAAACGAAAAGGTATAATCTAGAGGTAAGAAAATCTTCAACACAAAATTTAGTTCGTTTATTAAAAGACGAAATATCAAATCCTTATACAGAAGTTTCTAGGTTGAATAGTGGAGATATAATATTAATACATGATATTGTGGGAAGATCGAGTGACAAAATTGGAGTTAAGGAAATGAATGCCTTGATTTTGGACAAAGCAACGACAGAAGTAATTGTTGCAATCGGCAAAATAAAAGTTGATGCAGTAGAACAAATTGCGTCTGAATTAGGTTTGAAATATGGAGAAGAAATTAAAGTTATTTCAGTAGATAGGGGGAATATAATTATTTCTTTGTCAACTAATAAAGTAGAACCATCAGCCATATTGAGTAGAATTGATGCGATTATAGAATCAAAAGCTAAGGATGAGCTAGACTACAAGTTAATCGAAAAAGGTCAAGAACTAGCTCCTCTAAATATTGCATTCAGAAGTTCGTATTCTAGATTTGAAGAATATGGAATTGCAGCTTTATTAAAAGCAGAATTATTATCAAGAGCTCAAGAATTATCGGATGGTAAAGGAGGAATTGATGCTCTCAAATTTAGGTATGCCAATGTTCTTGTATATAAGATGTATTCTGAAATTGTAACAAATATGCCTTCTGTTATTGATGCAAATACTAATTACATACAAAGAGATATATTAGAAGTAGTTATTGCAGGGGAAAAAATTGATTCTTCAATGCAGGCAAAATATCAAATCACTCAAGTACAAGCTACTCAGATTGAAAATTATATTTCTGAAGCAAGAAGATTGGGAGATGTGTTTACAGCATTAACTCCAAATTTAGAAGAAAGGCGGAAATATATTGAACGAGGAATTAGAAATCTAAATACATTAGATGATTATATTAATAGATTGAATTCTGAAAATGTTGATTCTGTGATTGGTAAGATTTTAGGCACAATAGAAGAACATAAATTTGTGTCAGAAGCAGATCCTAAAGTTGGATTAGAAGTCAAAAATAGAAGAGTGTACGATGCAGAAGCTTCTAGACTAGATGGAAAAAGAGTTGGAATCTTTATGGACTATAAAAGATTTGCTACTGTTAATGCTCTTTCAATGCACAGACAAAATCAGAAAATCGCAAATGGTGAAATTAAAAGTACAAATTCACAAGAAATATCTCAATTATTGATGACTTCTTTATCAGATGTTGATAACACTTTGTTAGATGTGAATCAAGCGATTAGAAATAAATTAGATGATGTATGCCCTGTTGGTGGAAATTGTTTGTTAGTTAGACAGGGTGATGAGAACTTTGCGAATATTCCTGCGGAAGTGTTAGTTAAAAATCCTAAATTATTGGATGATATACAGAATATAGTTAAAGATAAAGGAAAAACGTTTGGTTTTGATATAATACATGCTAATATTGTGTATACTGCAGATAAAAAATGGGAAACGTATGATGAAAATTTGAAGGCACTAGATGAAGAGAATAAAAGGAAGAAGACAGAAGTTAAAGAGGGAGTTGTTGCAGAAGAAATCAAAGAATATAATTTGGATTCAATTTCTGAAAATACAGATTTAGGCGAATTAAAAATAGGTAAGAAAATTGGAGAAGGTTTTACTTCATTTGTTTATGGTGGTACTTTGAATGATAATGAAGTTGCTATTAAAATTTCAAGAGGGATAGAAGCAGTTAAAACATTAAGTAAAGAAATTAACACAATAATCAATACAAGAGTTATACTTTCGTCAACTGAGCAAGGAAAGAATATATTGAAATATATTCCTAGAGTTATTGGAAAAATTGTGTTAAAAGATGGAAATCAAGGATATATAAAAATATTTCAAAATGGGGAACCTATGGTTAAAAGAGTTAATGGTGAAGATATTTATAGAGATTTATCTGACGAAGGTTATAGAACAATGTTTGAAGTTATTGAAATTCTCAATAGAAATAATATTTATGTTAATGATATTAAACTTTCTAATATAGTTGTTTTAGCAGATGGTTCATTTGGAGGATTTTTGGATTTTGGTACATCTTCAATAGGTTTGCCTTCAGGTGGTTTAGGATCGGATATGTTTTCTGCAATAAATTTTGTTGCTGATGCGATGAGGGGTCAAGGAAAAGGTCAAAAACTGTTGAATCAGATTAATCAGAACAATATTCCTCAATATTCTGAATCTGAAATTCAAGTTATTGAAGAGATTGGTAGAGGTGGATTTGGAATTGTTCATAGAGTTAAGATCGGAAGAGCACAGTCTGAACTCCAGTCACTTGTATCAGGATCTCGTA
>CAYJUR010000023.1:0-11029 GCA_964373405.1 uncultured Methanosarcinales archaeon
ATATGAAACTCTAAATAATCTTTATTCCCATTTTTTCTATCTTTTTCAAGAACTCATCAAACATTCCTTTTTGCACAGCTTCACATTTCGCATCAGCAAATAACATATTGTTATTGTAGAATAAAGGATAGTCTCTACAAGATTGAGGTCTTTTTTCATATACTCCGCATTTGTTATCTTTTAATGCAGGACACACATTATCTAAATTAATTATGATTAATCCCAATTTCTTTTCAGTTTTAATATTCTTGTTTTTAATTATAAATTTAGCTTGTTCTTCATTTACGGCTAATTTACCTCTTTTGCAACACTTCGCTTTACAAGTATTCATACAATATTCTCCTATACTATCTCTTGCTTCATCAACTAATTTGAGGACATCCATAATTACATTTTTGTTTAGATTGTTTATTAAGGTTATGTAGAAATTGTCAAACCTCATTAGAAAGTTTACAATAACTATAGAATAATTCTAAGACCACAAATAAACTTATAAACTAACATTGTTCACAACTGAGTATGTATCGTGTACTAAGATCTGAAAATTGCGAACACAAGTTAAAAAAACTTGACAATATTTACCAACAAAGAGTTCTCAAGTTTGAACAAGAGCTTAAAACTAATCCGTATTTGGGAAAACCCTTAGGATTTATTTTCTTTAGAGAAAAAAAATTTAATGGAAATAGATTGCTATACTTGATTTATGAAGAACATAAAATTATATTTTTAATAACTATAACCAATAAGAAATTACAACAATCAGAAATCAACATCATAAAGAAAAACTTAGATAAATACAAAGAAACAATTAATGAAATAATTAAAACACTTTAAACTTCTTTAGATTTACCTTGTAAAATATCTTTAATTCCTTTGGATATATCTCTCAATAACTCTGCGTCTACTTTTTTAAGTTCTTTGTACTCTTTATATTCTTCTTCGGTTATCGCTTTCATATATCATGTTAACTTAAACTCATATATAAAACTTTCCACAAACCCTTTTAAATACTTCAATTTAATAACATTCATGCTCGAACTAAGAAGACAAATTGCGCATTTACTTTTTGGGATTTTATTAGTCGCACTTATTTATTACAATATCATAGGATATGAGATTATTGGAATTTTATTTATTTTATCTTTAACAATTCCTTATTTATGCAAAATTAAATATTTCAATAATTTAGTTATATATTTAGAACGAGAATCCGAAACTAAATCGTTTAGAGCAAAGGGATTAGTATTATATTTACTTGGTACATTTTTTACTCTGATTTTGTTTGACAAAAACATTGCTCTAGCTTCTATTATTATATTAGCTGTTGGAGATTCTTTATCGACAATGAAAGGAAGAGTTAAACATCCATTTAATGCCAACAAATATTTGGAAGCTTCTTTATTGGCATGGCTTATTTCAGGTTTAGTTGCATCTTTATTTGTTCTTTTTTATGCTTCTTATATTGCGTCTTTTATTGCAATTTTTGTAGAAAGTTTTAATCTAAAAAAATACAAAATCGATGATAATTTAATTGTGCCTTTGATTGCGGGGTTAGTTATGAGTATCTTATTATGATTTGTAGAAACCTTTATAATATCCTGCAATAACACTGAATTATGGAAGACAAGCCCAAAGAAATTAGATATGAATTAGAATTTAACCTTAAAAAATATGCAATTATTTCTTTATGCCTTATTGGAATTAGCTGGAAATCATATAGTTTTCTGCCACCAATATTTCAGTTTAATTTAGGAGGAATTAGTCTAGATACTCCAAGAGAACCGCAAGGAAAAGAATCTGCAGAAAAAGAGAGTAAAATTAAACCAAAATTAGATGAGATGGTGGCTAATCCAAAAAAAGTAAAGAATAAAGAAGAAATAATTGAAGAAAAATGGAAAGAATTAGACCAAATGTTTGGAAAACAAAGTTCGTATAGTTCAGATTATCTTTCAAGAGAATTAACTTATTATTATAAGGGTACATATTATCAGTTTGAGCAAAAAAATAATGCGCCAATTTCATTGCAAAATTGGGTAGTTGCTGATTGGAGTTCCCTAGCAAATGCAATACTTTTAACAAAAAGAGATTTTTCAATTGAAGACTTAGGTATTGGGAAAGGTATAGAAACCATATTTGAAGAACAAATCACCAATACTCTAGAAAAATGGGCAAATTATTTAGATGAGTTAATAGATTCTAATAAAATAAAATTGTATCAAATTTGGAGTGGAGGGAATTATAGTTTAAATTTAAAATTTGATAATGGAAATATAAATATAGATATTATGACTGACTCGACCTGCGAAGATAAGAGTAAATCTCGACTGAATTTAAGTCAAGTTGCTAAAATTACAATTACTCAAAAAGGAATAGATGTGCCGATTATTAAATCCAATAAATCTGATAAATTTATCAATTCAGCATTTGTAGGCGTGATTGAAAAAATTAGAGATTTATATTTAAAAAATAAAGCTGAGGCATTTTTAAATTCAGATAATCGATGATAATTTAATTGTGCCTTTGATTGCGGGGTTAGTTATGAGTTTGATTCATTATTCTTTGTAACTTTTATTTTTGCCTTTAACTTTATCTACAGGATATTTAATTCCATTCTTTATCATTTTTTTGTCAAACTCTGTTGTTAGATCAATATTATATCTTTGTGCAAGTCTTAAAACAAAGTATAAAACATCTGACATTTCTTCAGATATTTCTAATATCTTTTTTTCGTCTTTAAACATTTTCTCTACTTGTTCTTCTGTTTTGAACCTGAATATGTCTAACAATTCATTCGCTTCGGTAGAAACTCCTATAGCCAAATCCTTAGCATTATGATATTTGTCCCAATCTCTTTCATCACAGAATTTCTTTATGATTTGTTTTAGTTCTTCAACTGTTGTTTTATTATCCATATCTGCTCAAAATTTTGTTTAATATATAAAACTTTACATAACTCCCATCGCCTTATTTATTACAGGCAACATTTGCGTTAATTCTTCTTTTGAAAGTCTTCCCAGCTTCGCAAAGATGTACGTATTTGATTTTGAGTCTATCAAATTTCTTTCTATTTGCAGTTTTGGCTTTCCATTGTTGTACGAGTAAACGCTTACAACTAATTTGGACTTTTCTTGTTGCAAAGTCTCACTAAATATTTCCTTATCCTTATCATTTTCATATGGCATTTTTGGTCACCTCGAGATTATTCTCTTAATTTGATCTTCAAGTTCTTCTTTTTTGGGTAAAAATAATTTATACTTTGAAGTAAATAAATTATTTGTTATTCCACCTAAAGCGAATTCAACAATTACATCATTTTTTTCTGAAGATAAAATAATTCCTATGGGAGAGTTATCTTCTTTCTGATTTTCTTCTTTTTTGAAATAGTTCAAATACATATTCATTTGCCCCACATCTTGATGATTAACTTTACCAGTTTTCAAATCAATCAATACATAACACTTTAGAATTTTATGATAAAAAACCATATCAACATAAAAATGAGTATTATTTAAAGTGAGCCTAAATTGTCTTTTTACGAAAGTAAACCCTTTCCCTAGTTCTAACAAAAACATTTGAAGATTATCTATAATTTTTTGTTCAAGTTCTTTCTCAGAATATTTATAATTTTCAGGAATATTGAGAAACTCCAAAACATATGGATCTTTAATAATGTCTTTATTATCGTTGATTATTGCCCCTTTTTTAGAGAGTTTAATAATTCCTTGTTTATCTTTGCTTAAAGCAAACCTATAGAATAATGAAGAATTGATTTGCCTTCTTAATTCTCTTACTGACCACTTTTCAATTATAGATTCTTTTTCATAAAAAGACCTGGCTAAGTCTTCGCCTATATCTAATAGTTCGACATAATGAGACCAAGTTAATTGGTCAGACAGTGTCTGACTTTTTGGATACTTTTTAAAAAGAAGTCTCATATATATAATATTACTTCTACTAAATCCTTTCCCATAACTTTTTAAATCTCTGGCAATTTTTTCAAAAAGACTATTTCCATAACCTGCGTTTTGACTTGTCGCAAGTTCATATTCAACAATTTGTCTTCCAATCTCCCAATAAGTTTTAACTAGAATTTGATTGACTGCATAATAAATTTGACTTCTTCCTTGTTCCAAAATAGAACCTATGCTTTTTATTAAATAAATATATTCCTTTTTCATTAAGTTATTTGAATTATGCTTCTTTATAAACTCTACCGGGCAGGTGTCCAGTGGGGGAGTGGGTAGTGGACGATAATATTAGAAAGATTCCAATAATTTGTGAGGAGTTGGAAAGATTAAAAGTTTAATACCCTTCAGGAGGCTTAGTTTTAGGCTCTAAAAGTTCTAAGTTTAAATTTTTTATTTCTTCTAAGACTTCGTTAATGTAATTGTTTAATTCATCTATGTTAATTTTGCCTTTAATTTGGTTTAGAATCTGATTTAATGTTTTATCAAAATCATTTTTATACAATTGATTTAAATCTTTCCATTTAATGCTTTTTAGTGCGTTTGCATATTCTTGATTATATGAAAGTTTCTTTATTGACATTAAATATGCTATACAAGGATATCCTAGTTTGTTTTGCCAATAAGAACTATTGTCGTTAGAATAAATTTTATTTTCTCTATAGTTTACTGTGTAGAATTTATTTCCACTTGATGAATAGACCTTGTCGTCTTGAATTCTATTATCTGCTATAACTCCTAATGCTTCTAAAATTTTAATTCTGTGTGGGGGAAGATATTTCATGCGATTAATAATGGGATTAGTATTTATATTAGTTTTGGAATGAACACAAATGTTTATATAGGATAAGAGATTATTATATAACATGAAAAGATTGATGCTTATATGTGTTTTTATTCTATTGGTTGGATGTTCTACTATAAAAGAACCAGTTGAAAATGTTGCTGATGAGCCTATACAAGAATCTGTAAAAGAACAAGTAGTAGATGAAACAGAGATTGAAGCCATTGTAGAAGAAAAAGTTGTTGAGAAAGTTGTAGAAGAACCAAAAGAAATAATTACTCCAAAAGAAGCGTGCGAAACATATTGTAAATTTGGAGACTCGTCTTTATTGCTTAATAAAGAAACTAAATTACAGGAATGTTATTGTCAATTGCCTGGAGAAGATGTTTTGAGATTAGTTACATATTCACAAAAAGCGAATGGTGAAGCAATCAAAGAAAGCGAAAAAAGAATAATAAATCTTAATGAAGTTGCAGACAAGAATTTGCCTTGGGTATTTGATTAGGTTTTTCTATTATTAACTACACCAACATCCCCTCCCCCCACCTTCCTAATATCTTTCGCTTTCTTCTCTCCCAAATTAGATACTTTTCTCAACTCTTCCTCTGACGCATTTACTATATTCCGAATACTTCCAAACTCCTTCAATAAATCTTTTGCAAGATTAGGACCAACTCCTGGAAATGAACCAACAACATATTCTCTCTGAGTAACTATATCTGAAGGTTTAGAAGAATGCATAGAATAAGAATTCGACCCTTTCTCTTCTTGTTCTCTTTTACAAATCGTATTAAATAATAAAGAAGTTTCTTTTGCATTTTTCGTCTGAAACAAAGGAATAGAATAATCAACAATTATAGTTGAAATCATTCCACGAATAGCAGATGCATTCACATTTCGAACAGAATAAATATCTTCTTCACCTTCAATTATCAACAAAGGCTTCAAAAAGTTAGTCTTCAACTCTTTTAATTGAGATAATAAACGTCCATCAACAATAGAATCAACAAAATCTTGAACTGTCTTAAACTCAACTCCAACAGAAGATGATAACACAAAATCTCCAGAATTCAATTTTGTCAACTCTATATTAAATCCTAAATCAACTAATTCTTTAATCAAACGAGAACCTTTCTCTCTAGTATCTGCATAAAGTTTGTATTTAGTTTCTCCTTCAAATTTGTTTAATGTGGATTGATCTTTTGGTAACAAAGTATCATGAACATATTTTGGAGCTCTAATTTTAACATCCATTAAATCATTACGCAATTTTTTCAATATTCTATTCATTCGCAATTCTCTATGATGCGCAGCCCATCTATACGCTTCATCCCTTGTACCTCGAGTCATAAACACAACTACTCTACCAGAAGATTGACGACCAGTTCTACCTCTTCTTTGTATTGTACGAATAGATGAAGCAACTGGTTCATAAAAAATAACAATATCTACTTGAGGTATATCTAAACCCTCTTCTCCAACTGATGTCATAATTAATATGTTATACAAACCATTTCTGAAATCTTCTAATGTTGACATTTGATTTTGTTGCGTCATACCTTTTACTCCTTTTTTAGACGCTTGCCCAACAAATATCTTACACTTATATCCTTCTTTCAATAACTGTTCTTCTATCTTAGCCCCAGCATCTCTAAAATTAGAAAATATTATTATTTTTGCGTTTTTATCTTTCTCAAATTCCTCTTTAAGAAATTCTTTTAATTTTTCAATTTTGGGATGCTCATATTTAACAATCGCTTCCTTGGTTTTAATATACGCAGAACGAAAATTAATATCATTACTTAAATTTGCCACAGCTTTAACTTTTGTAGTTCTAGCTTTTATATAAATATCTTCAAAATATAAAAGAAGCGGTGTCAAGCCTTGTGTCTCAAGTAACTCTACAGCATGCTCAACTTTCAAAGCTTCCGCACACAAAGAAATGCTTTTCAATATCTCAATTGTCTTATCTCCTTGAGCAATATTTCCTTGCAATGAACCTTGCAAACCTAACAAATCTCTTTTTGTCAAATCCAAACGAGAAATATAACCTAATGATTTCATTTTCTCTAATTTGGATTTGTACGAATCTTTTAAAAATTTCAATATAGATTCCATCTCTTCTGGCAAATCTACATAAATATATTCTTTATCAACATCTTGAACATATGGTTTAACATCAGAATCATCTTCCGTTCTTATTTCAACTTTATCTATAAATAAATTATCCATTACTTCATTCATATTTTCTAATTCCGAACCCGGCGAAGCTGTTAATCCCAAAACTCTAGGAAACTTAGAAAATTTATTATATTGTTTTGCTAAAAACACATACGAATAATCGCCAGTTGCCCTATGGCATTCATCAAAACAAATTAAAGAAACTTCTTTAAAATCTATACGCCCAGATATTATATCATTTTCAATCGTTTGTGGAGTAGAAAAAAAGATTTGTGCATTATCCCATATTGCTTTTCTCTTTTCTGGTTCAATAGATCCGCTTAAAACTTGCAATTGACCTTCTTCGATTTCCAAACTCTCAAAAAAAGTATTCATATGTTGGTCTAATAAAGGTTTAGTTGGTGCTAATATTAGTATTTTAGATTTAGGATATTGTTTTAATCTTTGTACTGCTAGCATCAAAGAAATTGCTGTTTTCCCCATTCCTGTTGGTAGAACTACTAATGTATTATGTGATGCACAAGTTGAAAATATTGTTTCTTGGTATAATCTGGGAGTGAAATTTTTTAACATCATCATTAAGGTTTTAAGCTTTCCTTTAAAACTCTCTTGATATCATTCAATTCTTCATTTAATATTTCTATTTTCTGTGTCAGATTTAATAATTCATCCATATGATTGTCTTTAAAAGCTTCAAATTCTGCTAAAAAGTGGTCAAATTCTTCCCTTTCTATATTATCCCCCATTTATGCGTAGAAATGTTATGTGTATTTAAAAGTTGACTTTGACATAGATGAAAATCTAGCGATAAAATGATTTCAAATGTTCAAGAGTCTCCTTCTTCTCAAATTACGACATTAAACCTATCTTACTTTCATCCTTCAGCAAGTTAAAAATGCATTAATATTTGCATCAAAAAATGGAGTTAAGGATTATATCTAATTTTGAAAATACCCTTAGAGATTACATGACATCGAAGAAACAACAAAAACTTACACTTCCTCAACACCAGGATCTTTGCTTCCAGAAGGAACTGCTGTTTGGGATATAATCATTATATCTCCTACGGATTTAACTAACTGATGAGGCACTACTACTCCTTTTGCACTACCTAGAATCTTAGATAAAAATGAGTTTTTTGAAGCTCTTACTCTCCAACCTATGATTTTTGTCTTTGATAGTACAACTTCTTCAATATTACCAAAATAGTCCCCAGAATCCGTAAAAACCCTCATATCGTACGTTTCTGAAACATTCTTCATTTTTAGCATATTCTATATGAATAATAAGCAGTATTTAAACTTTACCAAAACCTTCTTAAATACTCTAAATAAAAATGAGATTATGCAATACAAAAACTTATACATTTTGGGAACATCGCATATAGCTAAAGAAAGCACTGATAAAGTAAGAAAACTAATCGAATCAGAAAATCCCCCAAAAATCGTGTGCTTAGAATTAGATAAAGATAGATTATCATCATTAATTTCCGGAGAGCAAAGAAAACCAAAATTAAGATATATATTTAAAATTGGGTTTAAAGCATTCTTATTTGCAACATTCGCACAATGGGCTCAAAACAAATTAGGAAAATCAGTAGGGATAAAACCTGGCGCAGAAATGAAAATGGCTTACGAATTAGCACAAAAAAATAAAATAAGGATTGCTTTAATAGACCAACATATTCAAACAACTTTAAAGAGATTATCAAAATGTTTGAACTGGAAAGAAAAATTAAGATTTGTTTATGATTTAATCACACAACCATTTTCAAAGAAAAAAATAATAAAATTCGATTTAAGAACAGTTCCTTCAGATAAATTAATTGAAGAGATGATGAAAGAAATCAAAATTCATTATCCTAACTTTTATAGAGTTCTTGTTGAAGAAAGAAATATATTTATGGCGAATAGATTAAAATTATTAATACAAAAATATCCAGAAGACAATATATTAGCTGTTGTTGGTGCGGGACATGTTACAGAAATTGTCAAGTTATTAGAGTCTTAAAATTATTGAATTTCTAAAAGTAATAACTTCATTTTGGCGAAGCTCTAAAATAAGTAAGTGAGGATTAAAGCTAATTTTTAATATTCTAATACATAATGCCAATTAATTCACATAAATTTATAAACAATTAAACACACTTTTATTTTATGGAATGGTTTGGAAGCTGGACTAATTTAAAGAGGTATTTTAAGTTTGAGAGAAAGGAAGTATTTGACTTAATCATATCGATTCTTGTAGCAGGGTTCATATTGAGTTTTAGATATTGGGGCGGCACAGAATTTAGTTGGAGCGCAGGTTTAAAAAACTTCTTCGGAATGTCTTTAGTCGCAGCATTTTCAATATTAGTTGTAATTACTGCCACAAAAATGTTTGGAATAATGCGATACACTAAAGTAGTTTACAAAATATGGCCACTTGGACTTATTTTATCACTAATTTTTGCCATGTTCACAAATGGATGGGCATTAGTGTTTTTGATGGGGGGATTCATATATCAAAAAATTGGACATTTAAGAATTGGAGAAACATTTCAAGAACTTCCATTATATACTAGGTCTCGTGTTGCTTCAGTTGTTCCTTTTGCGCACTTCTTTTTGGCAATATTCTTTAAAATACTAATTTTGACAGGCAAAAATACATTATTAATCAGAAGCGGTTTAATTTTAAATTTGTTAATGGCAATTTATTCTGTTTTAATATGGGCACAATTTGAAAGGTTTATATTGAGAAAACCTTCAAATTTACACAGCCCAGGACTTGATATATGGTACTGTTCCAGACCATGGTCCATATTTATGATTTTGTTTTTCATATTATTTACTCTATTGATATACAATACTAATATAATTGCAAGTATTATAATTTCTGCTTCTGCAGGAGCAATAGTTGCTCTATCATACTTCTGGTTGAGAACAGTTGAAAAAAGGGGATAATATGATTTACTATAATCATCCCAATAATTCATCAATTCTATAACCAGATTCTAATTTTCGTATAAATTGTTGTGCGTGCCCAGGGCCAAGTATTGCAACCTCTTTTCCTTTATATCTAACTAAATTTTCGTTTCTAGTTAATTTTCCACAATTCACATAATCGCAATTTTCACCACGACCACGTCTTTCCACAATTTGTATTTTGAATTCAGGATTATTATATAATTCTGTTTCAGTTCTATCTATAACAACATTACTTAATACTTTATTTAAAACATCTTTAGGATTCTCGTCCAAAATAGCTGCATCTTCAAGACCAACTAATTTGTGGAATAACCCATATAGTTTATTTTTATCACATCTTCTCAAATCATCAGATATTTTAGGTTTTTCTGCACTTACAGATCTTAATACATTATTTTCCAATAAATCATAAAATCTTAACGCCCTTTGTGAAGGAATAATAAAAGGAGATACTAAAACTGGATCTAACTTTTCTTCAACACCATTTCTTACATATGTTTGAGTATTAACTCTATACCAGAATCCAGCAATCTCTTGAGGAGAAAATATAACTTCAGGATTTACATAATCTTGATTTTGAGGATTTTTAGTTTTACCATGCATAGCTTCAAACAATTTTTGTTCTGCTGACGAATGCCCACGCATCATTATCCAATCAACAAATTGCATTCCTGAATTTCGTACAGGAATAAAATAAAGTCCAGCATCATGTTGCAAATTTCTAGATCTTGAATCAACAGAAAATGCATGATACCTTCCACCACTCCACATTTTAATTTGCTGTCTTTGCCCTTTTAGAGACTCTTCATATAATCTAAGACCTTCTATATTTGCAACCCACAAATTAGTTCTGTGAGTTCTATCTGCAGGACACATCCATCCATATCCTCGAGTAGACGAGTCTTCATTTCTTTTAAGAGCATCGTCTAATAATTCCCAAGGATGTGCTTTAGTTCTTACACATTCTCTTCCTGTCATAGGGTGTCTTAAATTTAAAGATCTTCCTTTCTTCATCCATCTGGTATTAGATAAAAATAATTGAGAATCTTGATAATCCAATTTTAGAAATTCGGTTGAGTCCATATCTTCAATTCTTGCGACCAAATCCATGGAGGATTTAACTTTAATATCCA
>CAYJUR010000024.1:0-4726 GCA_964373405.1 uncultured Methanosarcinales archaeon
GCTCAAGCCAAAGGAACTATAGCTCCTCTTATTTTGTTGATAACTTTGATGCTTGTTTTATATGTAATTATGCTTCCAGAAGATGTAAGAAATGAGTTATTAGATGAACCTAATGATGGGGTTGATTTAGGAAATTTAAGTGGGAGACCTAGAGATAATAGTATATCTGATGCTATAAGAAATGAAGAAATCCTTCTAAGAAAAAATCCTGGAAGATTAGACAAATTAGATTTCAGACAAGTTAAAAATACATTACCTGCTGTAAGTTTGTTCTCAGAAACTTCTGACCAAGAATTTGCGTATTCAAGAAATATATATGTCGAAAATAGCTTGTTTAGTGAAGTGGCTGATAAAATGTCGTTCAAACTAGACAATCCATTGAATCATAAAAATTTGTTATTATCTTTTAATGCTAAACAAAGATCAGGAAGATTAGTTATAACTTTGAATGGACAAGTCATATTTAATGATGAGTTAACTCAACCAACAGTTGAACCAATAAGACTTCCTATAGGAATGTTGCAAAATGAGAACGTAATTGAATTTAGAGTTTCATCAGCTGGAGGAAGTTTTTGGAAGACAAATAAATATGCTTTAGAAAATGTTAAAGTTACTGGGAAATCAACAGATACATCAACTTTAGGGTCATCAACAAATTTTGTTGTGCTTGATGATGATTGGCAGAATACTGAAACTGTTTTATTAAGATTTATTCCTGAGTGTAATCAGGCAAACGTTGGAAGATTGGATGTTTCAATTAATGCTGAGTCTATATTTAGTCAAGTTCCAGTTTGCGGAGATTTACAAGCTATAGAATTTGCTAAAGACAGACTAAAAGTTGGTAATAATCAATTAAGTTTAATGTCATCTTCTGGAAAATATATTGTTGATGGGATTGAAGTTATTCAATCATTGAAGCAACCAACAAATCCCACATATTATTTTGAAATGGATTCTGAAGAAATTCGTGATTTATTGAGACTAAATGATGTTGCATTAAATCTTTATTTACAATTTGCTGATGACGAGTTCCACAATTTGGATGTTTTTGTTAACGGGCATGTACTTCACATTGACGAGAAAAAGAATAGATTTGTATGGAACATAGAACCATTCTTGTTTGCTGGAACTAATGCAATTAAATTAATCCCAAGATCTAAGGATATAGATGTCGTTGAAATGGTTTTACAATTTGAGAAGATTAGGTAATTTACGCTTATTAAAAGAACTGAGGAAAGATGATATTAGGTAATGTAGGTTTTAGTAGTGTTGGTGACGTTATTCTAGGTCTATTACCGATTCGTGGTTTGTATGAGACAGGTTTAGGATGGTTTTTGGCAATAATTGTTGGAATTGAATTGTTTAGGTATATTTGGTTTGCGAGACCTATAGGTCAAGGAATGAGAAAAATAGGTTATATTCCTATGTACATTCTTACTGCAATGTATTTTGGATGGTTTGTACTTTTGTTCGTTGTTGTTTTTCATTGGCTTAAATTAAGAGTTTATATTCATAATAATCCTGTTGGAGAAACTCAAAAAGTTGCTGATGAAGAACCTGATCCTTTTCCACAAGCTCCGTCAAATTTTGATTTGTCACTAATGTTTATTACATCTATATTTGCAGTTGTTTTATCGAATATGCTAAATTTGCCAGCTTGGCTTGATCGTGCTGCATGGGCATTGCCAGGAAATTTGAAATGGTTAGGATTTATTATTTGTATGGTTCTTTTAGTGTGGTGCAATTCTTCATTTTTAGAAACAAAAGATCCTCGTAAAGAATCTCTAGGAAAATTAATTACATTAATTATATTATTTTTTGGATTTGGAACAACTGGTTTAATACTTTATATGGTTTATTTAGTTATTGCGCCTTGGATTCATTACAAACAACCATTACATAAATTGAGAAATGATCCTATGCAGGCAATTGGAAGTGGCGTTGAACATATTGCAAATGCTCCAACGTGGGCGAATCAGATTGTTCAGCAGAGCAAGGATTTTTCTACGAATTTAGTTAGTTTTTTGAAGACGAATTTAAGAATTAAATCTAAAGTTGAAAGAGAAAAACAAAGAGAAGAAAGTTTGCGTGAAAATTCATCAAGGCAAAATGATTTAAAATTAGCTGCAGAAATTGAAAGTGAGAATAAGAAGTTTTGGAATCTTGGTGATAAAAGGAGGAAGGAAGGAAGCCAGGAATTAGTTAATGTTCTTGAAGACGAAATTGAAGAATCTGAAAGGGAAGAAGAAAGAAGCACAAGAAATTTATTTTTGAGTGAACTTAAATTGGATGAGAAATTAAACAACAAAATTCCTCACCACCATATTTTAACTTTTTTTATTATATTTTTAGCAGATATATTAGATTTTGTTGGATTTGCGTCTCCTGCAAACATTTTTGGATGGATCATTGATGGAATTGCAGTATTTTTTTTATTGAAGAATGTATCAAAATCACCAATATCTCAAATACTTTTATTGCCTTTGTTGGCTCTAGAATTTTATTTCTTAAGTATGAATATTAATTTTATGATATATTTTGTTTTTGTGCTTTTAATAGAACATTTCTCAAACAAAGATTTGATTACATACAGAAAAAAAGAAAGAAAAGCTGGACGAGGAAATACATATGTTGAATGGAAACCTGTAATTTGGAGTGTTGCGATTTTATTGATTGTTATTGTTGCATTGCCTTATTCAGGAGTTAATTTTAATAAAATTATTGTTGAATCTAGGGAAATGATAAGAGTGACTGCACAAGAAGGTATAAGATTACAAATAAGATTGGCTGAAGAAAATCCTATTGACGCGATTATTTCTGGTTGGTCTAATTTGTGGGCACAAGCAACAAATCCTTATTATGGAGTTGTAGATGGCTCTCAAAAGAGAGATTTGGGAGGGAAATTTACGAGATTCAAAAGTGATCCTATAGTTATTGCTCCTGGAGAAAACGCATTAGTTACTGCGAGTTTGAAACTAGAATTGCTTGATGACGATTTGTGTGTGAAAAATCCAAAAGATCCTTTTTGTAGAGTTCAATTATTTTGTGAGATTGATGGGCGAGGGTATGGGGAAGTGACTCCTCGATATTTGAATGTTTTAGATATTAAATCTGGAGAAATTGTGACATGCGAATACACTCCGACAAAAGAAGGTTTGTTTATATATAATTTACAAGCATTATATAATTTTGAAACTTTGGCATATCTTCCAGTTTATTTTGCTGATGATGTTGAATTAACTAATGCAAGAAAAAATAGGGATTTTAAGATGGAGACTTATATTTCTTCAAAAGGGTTTAACGCAAATCCAGTTGCAGTTTTTAGTCCTGGACCTTTTTATGTTGGAATTTCTACATCGGAAGGAAGTTTGATACGAGTTAAAGAAGGAGGACTGGAACCAGAAATTGAAAATCCTAGTACGAGTCCTTCTGTAACAACTCCATCAGTCGATTTGACACAAATAAGTTCTGGAATTCCAGCAATAAGTGCATCTGCTGTCGTTGATATTACAGGTTCTGCTATTGGTGATTCGTATGGTTCACCTTTAGGTATTTCGATTGGAAATCATTGGACTGGTGGAGAGATTCAGAAAATAAATAAATTAGGAATTATTGTTGACGAAAATTTGCGTTTAGATGAATGTAGTGTGCAAATGAAAGAAGAAAAAGTTGAAAATGGAGAAAGATATTATGTAAATGATAAATCTCCAGTTACTGGAAAAATTGAGAAGTTTAAAACTATTACATGTAGATTGAAAAATGCAGATTTAAGTAATCCCAAAGGAGTTCTGAGAGGAAGACCAATTATACAAAGCGATATTAAAGTGCAAGTTGTTGGAGTATATGCTTCAAAGTTAGGGATTGGAGTTAAAGCTGAAGGTTTGCCTGTAGAAAAGAAATTTAAAGAAAATGAACAAGGATATTTAGATATCTGCGAAAGTAATATTGATGAATGTTCTGATTATGATGATGCAACAAGCAGTATGGAATATTGTAATAGAAATCCTTGTAAAAGTAAAATTAATGGATGCTATTGGGAAGCCGAGTTTTTTGAAGGTGTTGATGCTTTGGGTTTAATTGACCAGTGCGAATCTTGTCCTTCAGATGCAACTTGCAGTCTATATGATAGTGAAACAACTTGTGCATACGATGGTTGTGGTTTGGGTTGTGATTGGAGCACTCCTCGAGAGAGTTGTATTCCTAAAAATGTAGATGAAAGTGTTAGATCCTTTACACAAGATAATAGAGTTTACGTTGACAAATGTTTTGGTAAAAAAGTGCAAATTAAAAATGAATTTAAGCACGATATTTTAGCACCTCATTCTGGCTTTATTGTGTATAATGATGTTTTGAAGCGTTTGACTATTAATACTTTTATTGGTGGTAGTGAATTTATTAGTATATTTGATAATGTCGAAAATCCTTGGAGGAAGAATGGTAACGTTTATCCTGGTCAACTAATTGGAGTAAGCGATAAGTTTAATTATACGTTGAAAAGAGGGAATGAAGAAATTGATTTATTTGACTTTTACAAAGAACAAAGTTCGCCAATACAATTAGTGAAAGGAGAAAATTGCGAGGTTGAAGCGATTGCAGCAAAATAGATACTGGATTTTGATTTGTTTGATGTTATTTGTTGTAGCTTGTGGTACAAATACTTCTGAAAGAGGGCAACCTAATTATAGAGTTGGAACAGAAGGAATTAATTTCGAATTTATAACATTTC
>CAYJUR010000024.1:4826-6074 GCA_964373405.1 uncultured Methanosarcinales archaeon
CAACCTAATTATAGAGTTGGAACAGAAGGAATTAATTTCGAATTTATAACATTTCCAGAATATGATATTCAAGAAAATGATCAGTTTGATGTTGAAATAGAGATGCACAATAATGGAGCGTATGACGCAAATAATGTAGTAGTTTTTTTTGAAGTGAATCCCCAAAACGCAGCAATTTTTACAGATAAAGGAAGCGAATATAAAAATCAAATAAGATATGAAATGGGCTTTAAAGGAAGGAGTGAAGAATTTCCTTTGGGCGATGTTAGGGCATTAAAAATCTTTCAAATTCAAGCAAAAGAATTAGGTGATTATTATGGTAATCAGAGAGATGTGACTTTTTCTGCAGATATTTGTTACGATTATTTAACGATTGCTACTCCTAATGTTTGTGTTGGTAGAAAAAGCAAAAATCCATTAGATTGTAATCTTGATGAAAACAATGAGATTCGTTTTGACTATCCTGAAGGTCAAGGATCTCCGATTGTTATTTCGACAGTAGTTCAAAAAATAAGAAATTATAGTGGCAACATAATTCCATATTTTTTAATTGAAATAGATAATTTTGGTGATGGTGAAACGTTTGTGAATAATGAGAAAGTTGGTGAAAGTATTAATATGACAGGATTACTAAAAGAAAATTATGTTGGTGCATCTTCGTTATCAGGAGAAGAAGCTGGAAGTTGTAGATCTTCAGACTTAAGATATGATGATGGAGTATTGATTAATTTACAATTGTCCGAATATGATGATTCTAAATTTATTTGTAAAAATCTTGCAAAAAGTTGGGACGGCAAAAAAATGTTTAAGTTGAAAGAAGGGCATGCAACTATTTCGTGTGATTTGTGTATTGATAAAGTTGGTGATGAATGTAAAGGTATTGGTTCAAAACAAACTTCGTTTTATTCGCCTTTAATCATTAAATTATTTTACAATTATAAATTAACTTTAGCAGAAAGTGCTTCGATTGTTAGTGCTGATTTTGAAGAAGACGGATAGATTTAAATAGTATATTTCGTTAATTTAGAAAAAGGTGTTATGATGAATAGAAAAATTGTGTTTGTGTTGATGATTATTTCTTTACTATTATTAGTTTCCTGTGGTACTGGTGGAACTAATAGCGGTTTTGGAAAAGGAAGTAGTTCTTCGAATAATGATGAGACTTTTCTTAAAGGTACAAGAGGATTAGATATTAAACTTCAAGATGCTGATGTATTAGTTGTTCCTAATGGTCAATCTGCGAGGTTT
>CAYJUR010000024.1:6084-10619 GCA_964373405.1 uncultured Methanosarcinales archaeon
AGTTTTCTAAATTAATTTTGGAAATCATGGGAAGAACGCCATTAACTCCTACCTTTTTAATTTCTGGTAATGATCCTAATTTGATTAAGTATTTTGATGTTCAAAGTGTTGGAACTTTACGGGGGAAAACTAGATATGGTCCAGGTGATCAAACCTTTGTTTCTGTTATTTCTGATAATGTTGATTTGAGAGATTTAAACAAAGTTAATCAACCGACAACTGTTAATGTGTGTTATTTGACTGCAACTGGCGCTGAGGTTCCATTATGTGTTGATATGGATCCTTTGATAGATGGTCCTTGTCCAACTGAAAACACTATTTCTCTGACTGAAGGTCAGGCTGCACCTGTTGGTGTTTCAAGTATTCACTATAAATCTTATAGAAAAGATGAAGATGAAATTAGGCTTAATGTAGACCTGAATTTCGAACATTTTGACAGTTCTAGTAATGCTAGAGTTTTTAGTTCTGAAACAGTTTTGTGTGAATCTAAAGTAGATCCTTATATCATACAAAAAGAAAACGTAATAAAAATATTGTCGGCCCAATTGTCTGACATTGAGTTGATTTGTCCAGGAGTTGACGATGTTAATGCTGAATTAAATTTGTTAAGAAGACCTATACTTAGATGTTGGGCAGATTTGCCTGCGAGAGGGGAGTCGTTGTATACTATTTTAACTATAGGTTTTACTTATAGAGTTTGGCAATCAGTTACCAAAAACATAGTTATAGAAAAATATTAGAAAACCTTATAAATTCCACAAGATTGTTTTTTCTTATGAAGAGAGTTTATATCGTATTGATGTTGTTAGCACTATTTTTGTTAGCTTCTTGTAATTCAGGACCTGATACGGACGCTGAACAAAGGGGTATATTTGGTTCTAAAGAAAACAGAGTTTCTGCTGATTCAACAGCATTTATAGGAGGAACTGAAGCTTTAACATTCGCTTTTACAGAAGGAAATCCTCCAAAGGAGATATTTACTGGTTCTGGGGAGTATGCAGATGCTTTTGACGTCGAATTAATGCTTGAAAATTCTGGGGAAGCGTTTGTTTCTGCAGATGAAATTGATGTAACTTTGGAAGGTATTGATCCTTCAGAGTTTGGCAAAACTGTTCCAGATTTCAAAATTCATCCTGAAAATGATTTAAATCCGAGAGTTAAAGATCCTGCTACAGGAAAAGAAATACCTTCAGTTCCAACGTACGCAAAGTTTGAAGGTTTAGTTCGTGCAGAGCATGTTGTAGGAAATGTTAATCTTCCATTAAGAGCAGTTGTTAAATATCCTTATGCAACAAAAGTTGTTACAGATATTTGTGTAAGGGCTAATCTAAGATCTACTGAAGAAGGAGTTTGTAATCCTCAAGGTGTTAGAGTTGTACAAAATTCAGGAGCCCCTGTTCAAGCAACATCTTTTGAGCAATCAGTAATTGGTCCTAAAAGAATGTCTTTATTATTAAAAGTACAACATAAAGGAAGCGAAGGTATATATGCATCCGTTGGAGAATTTAGTAATGAAAGAGATAAAGAAAATAAAGTTTGGGTAGAAATTGACGCTGGCAATCTTGAAGGTTTGAATTGTATTGGTTTGCGTAATGGAGTTGCTAACGCAAAAGGGGAAATTCATAATGGGTATGTTGAATTGAGAAAGAACGAAGCGATTGTTGGTTGTGAATTAGAAACAGGAGAAGCGGATATTGTTAAAGGAGTAAATATTGATTTATTATACGGCGTTAAATATATATTAGAAACCTCTTTAGGCGTGAAAAGAGGAGATTTGTTTGGGTAGATATGAAAATTGTTTATACTGATTATGCTGAAGAAACATTAAAGGATCGCGAGATTTCTAAAAAAATAATTGAGTCTGCTCTGTTGGATCCTGATGAAGTTGTCGATGGTCAGAAGGATAGAAAAATTGCTCATAAAATTATTAAAAATAAATTGTTAAGAGTTGCATATTAAACAGAGGCAAATGTTTATATAGTTGTCACAGCTTATTATACTTATCCCGAGAGGTATATGACAAAATGAAAGTGAGTTACGACCCAAAAAGAGACATCATACGTATTAAATTTCAAGATGGCAAATATGATATTAGTAGAGAAACTGACGAAGGCGTAGTTATAGATATGACTAAAGATAATAAAATCTTGGCAATAGAAATTGCTAACGTTTCTGAAAGAATTCCAAACAAAAATATTAAAGAATTAACGATTGGAATTGAAGTGTGAGATTATTTCCCACAAAACTTCGCTAACAAACATTCTAATTGAATAAATTCATCAGAACCTTCGACCATTCTAAATTCGATTTCTCCACACGCATCAATCATACTAACTTTTTTTCTATCCTCGACTGATAAATTCCAAACTTCTTTCTGAATTTGAGAAATTATATCTATCCCAGACAGACCATATTCTAACATAGTTTTTAATAACAAGTCTCTGGATTGAATAAAACTACCTTTAACAGCTAATTCTAAGATTTCTTTAATCGATTCGGGTTTGGCTGTTGATGCGATTTCGAAAACAACTTTTTCTTCTATTTTATCTGAAAGTGCAGCACATGATTGCATTATATTTTCCAGTTTTCTACAATCGCCTTTTGAAGCTTCGAATAAAGCGAATTTAGCTTTTTCGTCGATTTGCAAATTTTCTTTTTTTACAATCGTATTAATTATATCATAAATTTGTTCCTTTTCCAAGGGCTTAAATTTGAAAACTGCGCATCTTGATTTGATTGGATCAATTAGTTTTGTGCTATAATTACAGCTTAAAATAAATCTGCAAGTATTTGTGTAATTTTCCATAGTTCTTCTTAATGCCTGCTGGGCTTCTTTTGTTAAAGCGTCGGATTCGTCAAGAAGAATTAATTTGAATGGAACATTTGCTATTGCTTTAGTCCGTGCGAAATCCTTGACTTTGTTTCTTACAGTATCAATTCCTCTTTCATCAGATGCGTTAAGTTCGAGTAAACATTGTTTCCAATATTCTCCAAACAATTGTTTTGCTATAACTATTGCTAAACTTGACTTTCCAACACCTGCTGGACCAGCAAAAAGCAAATGTGGGAGATTTTTTTTTTCAACAAAAGCTTTCACTCTATTCACTATTTCAGTTTGACCTTTAATTTCATCAAAAGTCGATGGTCTATATTTTTCAGTCCATATTGAGCTCATAATAAGAAAGGTTTGTTAAGTCTTTATATTGGTTTCTGAAGTAAAGTTATAATTGAATGTTAGCGTTAGCTATGAAAACTTTGAAAATGTTAATTTTCTAAATTTGCTAACAAAGTTAGCATAAAGATAAGTTAGAAATGAACTCGAGTTTTCAAAATTAAAAATTCACTTTCCTTCTTAATGAATTTTTTCAGGGCTTACGCTCAGAAGCATTATGAAATAAAAAGAATAATTATACAATATCTTCTTCAGCTATGACCATAAAATCTCCCATAGCTATAACTGATGAGAAAGGAATTAAAACATTATTATTTTTGTCTTTCTCTAATTCGACTTTTTGTGCGTATATTGTAGGGTTCTTTAGAACTATGTGTATCAATTCCCCAGATTTAACTTCGAATATGACGTCAGCAACTTCTCCAAACCTTTTTCCTGATCTAGAAACAACAGTTTTACCCATAATTTCTTTAGAGATTTTCTTGTCTTCCATAACCGTAAAAAACGCATTTGAGTATATAAACTTTGTGTTTGGAAGTTTGCTTTATTTTTGTGCCTATGCCATCTTATAACACTCTTCTCTCAATCCGCAAGTCTTACATTTATTCTTATTATCAACAAAATCAGGAAGGTCTTTAGATTCTAAAAGAGCTTTTACTTTGTTTTTTAAAGATATTACTTCATCCCTCAAGAAAGGATTCATCATAACTTCTCTTATTTCTTTTTCTGTTATGTAATCAACAATTCCTTTAGGAATGTCTTTTTTTTCTTGTTTATATTTTTCTTCTAAAAGCATAACATATGCGGCAATTTGAATTAAATGCGATTCCCAAACGCCTTGTTTTGGAGCAGAACCAGTCTTTAATTCGATTGGTATTACTTTGTCAATAAAAACTTCCATTCTATCTATTTTTCCCTTCAGTTCTAATAAATCAGAAGATACGTACATTTCTGTAACTATTTTTGGTTCTAATTTATTCCATAATTCTTCGCCATAAACTTTGTGTTTTTGTACGAAATTTTTAACTATATTAGAACGAAATTCTGCTTCTTTTTCCATAGAAGGCCAAAGTTGTGTGTATACTTCAATCAATTCTTTATTAATTTTTTTAAGCTCTGCACTATTCATCTTTAAAGAATTTGTTAGGTTTTTGGAGTAAGAGTTTCTGTATATTTGTTCTATATCTTTTTCATTTTCTTTATTTATTCCATAAATAATTCCTATCTCTTGTTTGTTAGCAAAATCTAATGCGTCGTGTTTTATTTTTCCAGTTACTAGAATTTCTTTTGGTATAAGTTCTCTTAAACCTAAAACTTGCTCTAAGTAAAGCTTCCTTTTACAATATAAGTATGCTGATAAATG
>CAYJUR010000025.1:0-1646 GCA_964373405.1 uncultured Methanosarcinales archaeon
AAATGTTTCATTTATGGGAAATACAAAAGAAAAGATTTGATTGTCATTCCAAGCTTTAATTTAGTTACGGAAGGCACAGATGTTTCCGCAGAAAAAATACTTTCACCTTTCTTAAAGCAAGATTTAAGCGACTTTAAAGTCTGGGTTGTAGCAGACAATGTATATTATTTTGGAGAGTTGAAGAATTTATAGAAACCTTTATATAGTAACTCTGAGTTGTTATATAGTAACTAGGAGTTGTTATGGCTGAATTGACAGAGAACGAAACAAAGGCTATTTTAATATTGTTTAAAGAGTTTAATGCTAATTATAATGCAAATAATCTTAGCAAAGTTCTAGATATCAGTCATGCAGGGGTTCAAAAATTACTGAAGAGACTTTTTAAAAAAAAAATTCTTATATGCGAGGTTATTGGAAAGGCAATTATTTATAAAATAAATATCAAAGATGATTTTGTACAGAAATTAATATATTTCCTTTTAGCTGAGGAAGCGCAAAAATATTTGCGTTGGAAGGAAGAGTTTAAAGAATTAAGTAAAGCAGGCAGAATTGTAATGATGTATGGATCTTCAATAAAAGATTATTTGAATGCAGAAGATATTGATGTTATGATTGTTATGAAAAAAGAAGATGAAACAGAAGTTAAACATATTTTGAAAGAAAAAGGAAAAATTTTGCCTAAAAAAGTGCATCCAATATTATTAACCAAAACTGATTTAATTGATTCTTTAAAGAATAATGATAAGGTTATTTTAGATATAATAAAAAACGCAGTCATTCTTTATGGGCAAGAATATTATGTTGAGGTGATGAAAGATGTCTCATTCAGATAATAAAGTAAGATGGTGTTTGAATAAAGCAAAAAAAGAAATTCAAGAATTTCAAAAATTAGGAAAGCGAGTAAAGCATAGAGGTTTAGTAGAGATTCCTAAAAACAAAACCGAAGCAATAAGACACATCAATAAAGCTGAACATAACCTTAAAGCAATAACTGACTTTAAGAAAATTGGATATTCTGATTGGTCCATAACAGCTGCATTCTATTCTTTATATCACTGTTTTTTGGCAATTGGATTATCTTTTGGCTATGAATCAAGAAATCAGCAATGTACTATTGCCTTAATTGGATATCTAAAAGAAGAAAATAAAATAAATGTTGATGAGAAATTTATTAGATTTTTAAAAGATGAAGATGTTGAAGAGAGACATGAGAACAGCGTTATTGAAATGAGAGAACAATACACTTATGGCGTACAAGTGTCAATTCAAAATGAAGAAAAACTTAAAGATATAATTAAAGATTGTAAAGAATTAGTTGATATTACGAAGGGGATTGTTTATAGAGAGTGATTAATCCACAACTTATTTAAACAATCTTTAATTTAATCTTAGTATGCAAACAAAACATCTATTTTGGGAAGATCCTTATGTAAAAGAGTGCAACGCAAATGTTATTGAAATAAATAATGACAAAATTGTTTTAGACCAAACTATAATTTATGCTTTTTCAGGTGGTCAAGAATCTGATTCTGGCACTATTGGAGAATATGAAGTGATTGAATCAACAAAGAGAGGAGAAGATGGTGCAATTGTTTATACTTTAAATAAATCCTATAATGGAAAAGTCGGAGACAATGTTAAAGTTA
>CAYJUR010000025.1:1656-10589 GCA_964373405.1 uncultured Methanosarcinales archaeon
TATTATATAAGCTGTTTCATAAATGTAAAAGCCGACAAAAGATACAAATTAATGAGACTTCATTCGGCACAACATATTGTTGCAGAAATTGTGATGCAAAATTATAAGGAAGCAAAAGATGCTGGCGGCGGAATCTCTTCAAATAAAGCAAGAATAGATTTTTCTGGGATAAAGTTTAGTGAGATTTTGAACGACATGGAAATTAAAGTAAATAAATTTATATCAGAAAATCACACCATAAAATTGTATGGCGAAGAGAATGACGAAACAAGAAGGTTGTGGGAAATTGAAGGTTTTGCCAAAATAGGTTGTGGCGGAACTCATGTTAAGAATACTTCAGAAATTGGAAGAATCACATTAAAAAGAAAATCAGGCGGAGCTAATATAGATAGGTTAGAGATTTATCTTACTTAATCACTTCCTCTTCCCCTTCAAAACTTCTTTTACAGCTTTTTCAGAAATAATTGTACTATTCCCAGTCATATCTTCAACTATTAATGTAGTTTTCTTTTTGCCTTCTTTTATATCTAATATTTCATCTATTAAATTTCTATATTTCTTTCTTTTTGCATTATCTTCTTCCATTTCTTTGTTATCTTCCAAAGTTTGCATAACATCGTTCAACAATCTTTCAACATTTGATACAAACCCTTCTGCATTAACGCCAGGCTCAATTTTGATTTTCAAATCCTTCCAATTTATTGTAGCTTCAGAACTTTTAACGATACGAATATTCAGATCTTCTACTGATGAAATTTCTAAAGTAAATCTGGCAGGATCTTTTTGTTCTAAAACTTCAACATCGGATTTCTTAAATTCACATGCATCACAGTGCATAGAAAATATAGCAACTGCCCCAAAATAAGGAATATCTTGTTCAACTTCTTCCAAAATTAGAGCAGGCTCCAGGCACATCATACATTGCTGTCCTTCTAATTTTTTCATATTAATAGAAAATTATTTTTAGTTTATAAAGTTAATTAAATTAAAATCTTTATGGAAATGTATAAGGTAAAATAGGGGTTATTTTTCAAAATCAGCTTTTTTTCAAGATGAATTCTTTGATGCAAATTTAGATGCAATTTTTAATTATCGAAGAATGCATCTTGGCAAAGCTGTGAAAGATTGCTTCAATATAGAAAACTCATTTTCAAATTCTATATTTTTTAACTCAACAAAATAAAAAGAACAAAAATATTAGAATCTACATCTCATCATCTTCAATATTGTCTGTTGGAGATGGTGTTGCAGATTTATTTCTTTGAACATAAGCAAATTCTGGAGTTGCTACAATATAATCTTCACCAAAACCAGCAAGATCTCCTTCAAGAGCGTCACAAGTTTTTTTCAATTTATTAACTGCTCTTTTTAATTCTACAATATCTTTATTTTTTAGAGGAGCAATATTAATTAAAGCGATTGTTGATCCATTTCTTAAAGAATCTAGAACTGGTTTTATATCTTCAAAATCTTCCATAACAAATTGTTTAACAGCAACTCTTTGTCTTCCAGATGATTCTGCACTAGAGTCAAGCTCAACGTAATCGCCCTCAGCTTTTTCAATTGTGCCACCTTCGTACCTAGGTTGATTTCGTCTTCCAAACAATGTGTTTTTCAAGTTAAAAAAAGTTTCTTTCATGTCTGTTCCTCATATAAGGAAGGTTTTCATTAATATTTAAACTTATCGTTTCTATGTTCCTCTTTGGAGTAGCAAAAATCCGTAATTGCGTGGGGGTGAATAACCTATTACACTTCAATAATCAATTTCTTCTTATCCTCAGGTCTTATTTTGACTTTTCCTCCTTTATGTAAATTTAAAAAACCAGCTAGGGGCTTATTAATTCTAACCATTAATGAATCCCCGGATTGCCCAATAGAAGTTTCAGCTTCCAATCCCCATAAACCCTTTGCTTTAGCTTCCACATCAATTTTCTCAGATGTAGCTTCATCAAAAAACTTTTCTCCACATTTGTCACAAACATCAGCATCAAATTTCCCAACCAATTCTCCATATAATTTAAAATCTACTTTCTGTTTTTTTAATGTGCCTTTTTCACACGTATAGCATTTTTCCATTTTATCTGACCTTAACCGTTTTTATTATGTATTTATCTCCTCTGATTTTGTAAGCAATTTCAATTTCAGCATAAATTGCAAGCAATCCGTCCGTTTGTCTGATTTTACCCCCCAACTTAATTACTCTTTTGATGTCTTCAATATTAATAGCCTTTTCTGCCATCCTTGTCTTGGCGTGTTCGCTTAAAATTATTATCATCAAATCCTCTCATATATCTTCATATATATGAAGACTTATATATAAATCTTTTGCTACCTCTCGCAACCCGTCAAGAAATAGAAATTTCTTGATCGTGCTCATGGTTTTAGCTATTCGAAACTATTATGAGATAAAATATCCAAATTCTGGCTACAAAACCGTGACATTTATAAATCCCTCTTCAAAATCAACAGGTATGGTAAAGGTAAGACGGTGGAGCGCTTATAGGGCAATGGAAAGACCTTATACAAGGGTTTCTAAATTTAGAACTAAAAACTATACGAGAGGAAATCCTCAGACAGGTATAACTCAGTTTGTTATGGGCAATATAAAAAAAACATATTCTTCAAGAATCGAATTAATAGCTGAAAATAACGTTCAGATTAGATCACAAGCTTTAGAAGCAGCAAGACAAGCGTGTAATAGAAGGTTAGATAAAATTTGTGGAAAATAAGGTTATAAAATGCAATTAGTTAGATATCCTTATCACATTTACAGAGAAAATCCTTTAGCATCAGGAGCGGGAGCGGACAGAATGAGTACTGGTATGCAGAAAGCTTTTGGTAAAACTGTTGGTAGAGCTCTTCAAATTCATATTGGTGAATGTATTGTAAGAGTTGAAGTTGACAAACAATATATTAAAACAGCTAAAGAAGCATTAAGAATTGCAGGTCACAGATTGCCTATGACATGTTCAATTAAAGTGGTGAGAGAATGAAAAAAGTAACAGTTGCTTTTCTAATAATGTTTATATTTTTAGTTGGTTGTAATTCTTTGGTACCTGCAAATAATAATAATGTTCCAAATAAAAATTCAGAAGATCTAAATAGAAAAAATCCTAACTTTGTAGTTGGACAAGCTCCAATAAGTTCTTATTGTACACTTACAAAAGAATATTCAAAAAGTGAATGTATTTCATTTAGTAATACTAGATGGATTTTTGACAAAACTAGAGGTCAAGCAATTTGTGACGAATTTAGTAATTGTGCACCTAATGTAGATGAAAACGAATCCAAATATATTGATGCTCAACTAGAATCAAATTATTTAAATCTGTTTGGTGGCGAAGAAGATAAGGGTCTAGACTTTATGAAAAGAAGACTTTTATCAGAAAATAGTAACAAATTTGATTGGGTTAATTATTGGAATAGTTATTGTTTAAGCTTTAAATCAGAAGATTTATGTCTTAATTCTCAGAATAATAATTGTATTCTTGGTTCAGAAAATCATTGCATTCGAAACATTTGCACAACATACAAAGTAGAACCAGAATGTACAGCACACGATAGTTGTTCTTGGGATAGTGATTTTAATTATTGTGGTGTGAATAAGATTTGGATGAATTCTCAAAATTAGATATTTTTTCTCATGCATTATTTCAGGACTTTGTTCCGAAGCATTCCTTAATTTAATTATAAATTTGAAAATAGATTTTGGCGTAGCTATGAAAGCAATGAGTTAGAAAGAAAGCGTATTTTGAATTTCAATCCTTTCAAATCCTCTAATTTCACTCCATAAACTCTACACTACTTTTAGAAATCATTTTCTTCAATTCTTCAAAATCATAAACTCCTTCCTTAATCGCTTTAGATATTTCTTTATTTTTCTTTAATTCTTTCGAATATTTCTCTTTAAAACTTTCAATAACTTCAGTTCCAAGAATATCTGCTTTGCTAAAATAAATAAGGAAATCTTTTCCAAAATCCTTTTGTAAAGTCTCTAACAATTTGATTTGATCAGAAATCGGATATTCTTCTGTTAAATCGAACACATAAACAATTATTTGTGCGACATATTTTATTGCCAAATAAGCCAATTTCTCAATATCATTCATTTTATTGAACCTATTAAGAGTCCCTGGCGTATCTATACATTGTATAGTTTTACTTTTTACATCAAAACATCCTATATTCAATCTTCGTGTAGTAAATGCATAAGAATTAATTTCTGGTTTTGCTGTAGTTATTTTAGACAATAATGTAGATTTTCCAACATTAGGAAATCCCGATATTGAAACAGTGTAAGTTTTTGTTTTAATTGAAGGGAACCATAACAATCTTTTTCTGGCAGTTTCTAAATAAACTAAATCATTTCTAACTTGCTTCACAATAGAAGAAACACGTCCCATAAATTGATTTCTTTTTGGATTTACGTCTTTGAACAATCGTATATATTTTATTTCTCTTTCATATTTGTTGTGTAATTCATTGATTTTATCCGCAGCCCACATCATAGCACCCAAACTTTTCTTTAACTGATCTTTGTCTAAATACAAAGCAACAAGTTCTTGGTAAAATGGATGCATATCTTCAAAGGAAGGAAATTTTTTGTATATGTTTTGAAAAACACTTGTTAATTCACTTCTAATTACATCAATTCTTCTAAGTTCTATACTAACTGATTTTTTAATTCTAAGTCCTTCAGATGAGCTTCTTGTTTCAGAAGCCTTTTTTGAAGCTCTCGAGAACGCTACATCTAAATAAAACTGAAAATCTTCTATTCTAGGCAGATGTTGGAAGTTCATACATAACTACACTGCCGCAATCTTTATAAACACTACTTAAATTTATCGAAGTATGGCAGAATTCAAACTTGTTATAGGACAAAAAGATGGTAAATCAGTTCAAAAAGAATTGAAAGGTAATGAAGCGGATGCTTTACTAGGTCTAAAATTGGGAGACAAAGTTAGCGGAGATGTCTTAGGTTTGCATGGTTATGAATTTCAAATAACAGGTGGTTCGGATAAATCAGGATTTCCTATGAGAAGGGATGTTAATGGAACACTTAGACAAAGAATATTTTCTACAAAATCGATGGGATTAAAAACTTCGAGACTGGGAGAAAAACAAAGAAAATCTTTTTCTGGCAATACGATTTTTGAAGGCACAGCGCAAGTAAATGTTTTAATTCTAAAACAGGGTTCAAAGCCTTTAGCAGAACCAAAAGCAGAAGAAGCTCCTGCACAGTAAATTCTAAAGTTAATTTGATTTAAATTTTTAAAACTCGATTTTATTTCTAATATCATTTCAAGATAAGCTAACGCCAAAATATCATCAAATGATTTATAAATTATAAAGAAATATTCTAGAAAATGAGTGATGTTATTGAGCTTATAGAATCAGAGAATATTGATGAAAATTTAAAAAGATATATAATACATTTATTAGATTTGGAATCAATTGACGAGCAAGAATATGTTAATTTTGTTCATAATGTCACAGGTAGAATATCATCACGTATTTTCAAGAAAGTTGACAAATTTCTTAAAAAGAAAATAAAAAAAGAAGAAACTATTGAGCAAGGACCTAAATATAGAAATAGTGATATAAGATATCTTGGTGGAAAAATAGAAGGTTTTTTCAAATCTCCGCAAATCAATAATTTTCCAAAAAACCAAAAAATTGCATTTTATTTGTTTGGAAGTCTAGTTAATGGCTTCTGTAACAATCCGTCAAAATCTAAGTTTGGAAAACCATCTGATGATGGACGAATTAGCGATGTAGATATTTTAGTTATGATAAGTCCAAAATTTTTTAAAGCTATTTTTGGAAATAATGGTAAGTTTATAAAAACTATTCATAACATGATTAGGAGTGTACCTATAGGTGTGAGAACACATTTTGGACCAGAATATGCCGGACCTTTTGAAAATTTATTAAGGGATTTAGCTACTATAAGATTTGCTGGCAGAGGCGACAGAAGTGTAAATATGGTTTTTACAATAGATAAATTATTCAATTATTTGAAAATGTTTAAAGAACCGCACATAAAAATAATTGAAATTGATACATAAGTAAGCTTTTTAAATAGTAGTAATCTGTATGTGGGAATGGGGATTGAATATAGAATTAATATGTATGATTTGGATTCAGTAATAACTGAAGAAGAATCAAGGTCAAGAGATTATCACAAAATTACTACAGATGATTTTAGTAGAGAAATAAGAATAGAAACATATGAAGGGGGTTTGATGACTTCACGCATTGACATTTCCTATGAAATAGTTGATGGTATTAAACGAAAAATTGAAAAATATTTTAAACAAGGAGAATTTGATGGTCACAATGTTTCGATAGAAGATGGAGATATTTTTGAAATGTACGACAAAGATGGAAAATTGATTAATTTGTTAAAAGGAACTTATGATTATTTAATTGAAAGTGGGAAACCAACAAGAAAGTTGTATGATTTATTACGCGGGAATTAAAATGGCAAAAAAACTAAATATTGCGGTTCTTGGAGATTTGCATGGTCACATTAATTTAGCTATTTTGGTTTTAAAAGAATGGGAAAAAACAAATCAACAAAAAATCGATTTAGTTTTTCAAGTTGGAGATTTTGGAGTATGGCCATACCCTCATACAAGAATAGATAAAGCAACAAAAAGATTCTCAGAAAATGATACTGAAGAAATCTCGTTTCCATTATTTCTTGAAGAAACTGATTTGTCAGCAAGATTGTTTAATCCTTTGTCGGAAGACTCTTTCAAATCACCCATTATTTTCATAAAAGGGAATCATGAAGACTTTGAATATTTATCGAAACTAGAATGTGAAAAAGAGCAATCTTTAATTCCTGTTGATTATTATCAAAGGCTTTTATATTTACCAAATGGGAGAGTTACATCCTTAAGAGAAAACGGGATTTCTTTAAATGTAGGATCGCTTGGTGGAATTTCAAGATGTCGTACAAGAGGTGGTGAATATACTCTGGATGAAGCAAGAAAATTAATTGGGCCAGAATTTGACATATTTTTGGCTCACGAACCTTTTCAAAGTTGGCAATCTGTAGAAGAAGGAATTGTTGAGGACATAATTAGATTATCAAGACCATCATATTTTTTCTGTGGTCATCTTCATGTTGAAGGTCAAGAAATTAATAAAATTGAGGATACATTATCATATATCTTGAATGATGTAAACTTTGATAGAAGAGGAAAATTAAACAAAAACTGTGTTGGAATATTAGAATGGGAATCAAGAGAAAATAATAAGTTTGCTTTCATTGAAGATTCTGTTACAAATAAATTCCACAAAAAAAATTATAGGTTTCCAGCAGCAGACGTGACGCAAATTCTTAGCTAGTTATAAAATAATCTTAGCGAAGCTATCTTGAAAGTAAGTATATGAAAAAGCTAATTTTGAATTATCCCTTCCACTTTTCCCCATTTAACTCATTACTATTCTCGGCAAACACTTATAAATACCTCTAATTTTAGTATAGTAATGGCAAAAAAGAAATCAAAATCAACAGATACTTCTATTTCTGAAACTGATAAGAATGTTAAACAAACAAAGCCAAAAAAAGAACCAAAACAAAAGAAAGAAAAAATAAAAGCAACAAACGAAGAAATAAACGAATCAACATCCGAATCACATAAAGAACAATCATCAAGCCCTGTTAAAATCAAATCAAAAAATGATTCCATCCCAGAAATAAACATAGGATTAGTAGGTCACGTTGACCATGGAAAAACAACATTAACAAAATCTCTTTCCGGAAAATGGACGGACACACATTCTGAAGAACTTAAACGAGGAATTACTATAAGATTGGGTTATGCAAACACAAATTTATATTACTACAAAAAATCTAAAACATATGGTGTTAAAGAAAAAAGTAAAGACGGAGAACAAGGCGAAGTTGTAAGATGTGTTTCTTTTGTTGACGCACCCGGTCACGAAACATTGATGGCAACTATGTTATCCGGTTCAACAATTATGGACGGAGCAATTTTATTAGTTTCTGCAAACGAAAAATGTCCCCAGCCACAAACAAGGGAACATTTAATGGCATTACAAATTTCTGATTTAACAAACATAATTGTTGTTCAAAACAAAATTGATTTAGTTTCTGAAGGAGAAGCATTAAAAAATTATGAGCAAATAAAAGAATTATTGAAAGAAACAAAATATAAAGATGCTCCAATAATTCCAATGTCTGCATTGCATAGTGCAAATATGGATATTTTAGTAAAAGCAATTCAGGAATTTATTCCAACACCTAAAAGAGATTCTAATGCAATTCCTTTGATGTTCGTTGCGCGAAGTTTTGATATGAACAAACCTGGAACAGAAATAATGAATATGAAAGGTGGAGTTGTTGGTGGTGCATTAAAGCAAGGTTCTTTGAAGGTAGGCGAAACTATAGAAATAAGACCGGGACGAAAAATTCAGAAAGCAAATCAGTGGATTACAGAACCAATCAAAACAGAAATTGTTAGTATTATGTCAGGAAATACTCCAATTACAAATGCTGGTCCTGGCGGAAGTATTGCGTTGTTAACAAAATTAGATCCTGCAGTAACAGCGTCAGATGGTTTGTCTGGCTCAGTTGTAGGTTTTCCAGGAAAATTACCTCCTGTGTGGTATGACTTAAAGTTTAAAGCGACATTGTTGGAGAGAGTTGTTGGTGCGAAAGATGATTTAGTTGTAAAACCTTTAGCAGAAAATGAGATTTTAATGATAAATGTCAACTCAGCAGCTACAGTTGGAGTAATAAATGATTTGTCAAAAAAATCTGTGAAAGTTAAACTTAAATTGCCAGTGTGTGCTGATATAGGAAGTAAAATAAATTTAGCGCGACAATTAGGAAATCGTTGGAGACTAAATGGTTATGGAGTGAGTGAGTCTAATTAAAATATTCTAATTATTATTTT
>CAYJUR010000026.1:0-10445 GCA_964373405.1 uncultured Methanosarcinales archaeon
GGATTTTTGTTTGCTTCTATTTCTTTTTCATGTTGAGTCAAATTTTGATAAGTTACTAATATGCTTTGGCTAGATTTAACTGCCTCAGCGTATAATTCATCACTTCCCGCAAATTGATATAAGAATTCAAAATTATCTTGACATTTAAGGTAAGCGTTTTGAGCAACATCTTGATGAGGGTTTGTTCCAAGTTTTAAATATTCATGTAAGAAATCCTTACATCTTGGATCCCTTGTATATGACATATATTGTAAAAGTCTCTGCTTTAAGATTGTGTCATTAGATTTTGAAACATAATTAATTAAAGGAAACAAAGCTCTACTATCATTAAGTCTAGCAAGTAACATAAAAATTTGTGAATCTAAAAGAGGATTATTACCTAATTCACTAATAACTTTACCAAACGTAGATCTTCCATTTAGAACTATTAGTTTTTCCAATGATGCAATTTTATCTGATATCAATTTCCCCTCACAAATATCTCTCATAAGTAAGGTGTTTAAAAAGGTGTTGCGATTTTTAGCCACAATTTTCAGGAGTAACAACAAACCCTTCTGGAGCGTCGCATTTTTCAGAATAAATACATGCTTCTTTAGTAATTGATTCATATTGCTCAATTATACGATGTTTGCCTTCTTCACTTTCAAAGCTTCCATAAGTTAGAAGAATTCTATCTGTGTCTTGAATTACATATTTGTTAAATTCGTTGTTTATTTTTCCATTCACATAAAACTTCCATTTTTTATTAGTACTTCCATCTTTGTTTGTTTCTTCGTTACAAACTTTTTGCCCAGTATCGAATTTGAAGCACTCTTTTGTGAGATCAAAGTCTATCGAATTTAGAAAATATCCAAATGTGATTCCAGTTGCGTGGACGTGTATAAGATTTCCTTTATCGTCATGCAAATGAGTATATTTGTTTACTACAAAATCTTTGTTTGTCATATAATTTTCTTTTCCAAAATCTATTTCATTTCCGTCAACATAAATTTTAAAATCTGCATGACTATGAATTGAACCAGGAGGTCCATATATAATGGATTCTTTACTTAAGCCGTATCTCCAAAAATGGTATGATGGAAGTGCTAAAAATAGTATTAGAAAAATGATTGCAAAAATTAATTTAAAGTTAATGTTAAAAGAATCACTTTCTTTTTTACTTGATTTCCCGCTTCTTTTTTTACTTGCGTTATTACTTAATTTAAATAGAGATATTGAAAGTAACAAAGATACAATAGATCCTCCAAAAATCAACCATCTTAAATCTTTGTGAGGATCGGGTAAATAAGATTTTGTTACGATTCCTGTATCAACACATGAATCTAAAGAAGAATTCTCTAAAGTATGTTCTTCAGTAGTTCCGTGGGCTAATGTAAATGGAATTAATATAATAGATACCAGTCCAAAAAAAACAATTTTTTTCATTGTAACAATAAAATAGGGGAGAGAATGCGCTCCCCTAAAAATCCCCCCTCCCGGATATTCGGATAACTGCGGTTACCGATAAGTTTAACGCAGTTAAACTCTCGAACCGGGGATCTCTCGGGATCGGCTAACTGCTCTTCTTAAATGAGTCCAAAGACGCGATCCAAGCAGCGAAGTTATCTCAAGCCTGCTTTAAGCCTAAACTTAAAACATACAGCCGAGCATTCTAGCCGCTGAACTAAGAGAGGATATAATATCAATTTAAGAATTCATTTATAAAGATTTGGTCTAAAATATATTTTTGCACAAACCAAAAGCCTTATATCTCTCCACAAATATCCATTACTAGTCAGAAAAGCACACGTATAAGCAAAAGATTTATATAGGTATGTGGCTTTGTAGAAACTGAGCATATTTATACTATGAGGTGAAATGTAAAATGAACACAAAAATCGGCACGATATTCATTGCAATTTTATTGCTTACAGTTTCTTTTGTTTCTGCGGAATATTCAGTACCAGGAACAATTTATAGGGAGGGAATAGAATGTGACCCTGTAATGGTCGCACAACTAGCAATTCAAGACGATTGTGACATACAAGGGAATCTTGATAAAAATACGACATTCTCAGCAGGAATTAATTCGGAGTCTGCAAGAAGGGATTGTACACAAAGAGTAAAACCAGTTAACAAATGTAGTTGGACTGAGGAAGATTTAAAATTATGTGAAGCTACAGTTGCTCAATATTGTGGTCAAATGAATAGGTACCCTAGTTTATGGGAAAGAGATGAAAGTGGAGAGATGTTAGATAGAGACGTTCAGAAAGTTGTTGAAGAAGGAGGAGTCCCTACTTTTGCTGAAGCTACGGATGAAGAAGGAGATGCTGTAGTTCCTAGTGAAGATACTGGTACAACACCTACTCCGTCTGATACGCAACCAACAACACCGACTGACATGGGAAGTGGAAGCAATTCATGGTTGTTATGGTTAATTGTTATAGTAATCATTGTAGCAGCTGTTTGGTACTTTAAGTCGCAAGGCAGTAAACCTGTGGCAAAGGCTGAATCAAAGTCGTCTAAAAAAGAAGAACCTAAAAAGAAAAAAAGGTAAAAAGGTAAATTCTTATTTTTTTATTCTATTTTTGTTTGATTTCTTAATTCGATAGGTTTAAATATTGAAATTAAATCTCAAGCACCATGAATATTCGAAATTTTGTAATTTTGACTTTAATATTACTTCTATTTGGAAGTCTAGTATCTGCAGTAAGTTTTGAAGCAGAAATTACTCCCATAAAAGATAGAATTTTCCAAGAAGAAACTGCGTCATTCAAAATCACAATAAAAAACAGGGAAAGATATAACGTAAGATTCGATATTTCTTCAATTGAAACTATTGCGGGCAGATGGTTAATCATAACAGATCCCATAACTGATAGAAGATTTATTCTTGAAGCTGGAGACACAAAAGAAGTTGAGCTTAATGTAAGACCTTTAGGAGGATCCACTTATGGAGGCTATACTGTCCCCATTAACATAAAAGGAACAAATATGGTTACTGGGGATGTAACTGATATCGAAAACAAAATGAATGTTGTAGTTCTTAATCCTGAGGGATATATTGCGACATATTCTCCAAGAATAATTGTTCAAAATCCAGTATACCCAGATTCAATATATCCCGGAACACCTTTCAAACTAGAGCTAACATTTCATAACAGAAATGGGTTGAATATATCTGTAGCAAACATTAAAATTTATTCAGACTTTTTCTCACAGGAAATTGTTGAATCTTTTGAGCCATACCAAAAAAAGACATTGAGTTTTAATATTAATCCTAACGATTTTGCAGAAGAAGGACCTCATACATTAAGTGCTGAAATTGTTGTTGGAAATGAAGTTGTAACACAACAAGAATTTAATATGAATGCAGCAAGAAAAGAAGGAGGATTTGTATCTTCTGGAGAAAGAGTTGATAAGTACTTCTTAAAGAAAGAAGTTACATATAGTGTAAGAAATGATGCTAATTTTGCTCAAGAAAATGAATTTAGAGTTCCTGTTTGGTTTCTAGGAAGACTTTACACTTCAACAAGACCTTCAGATGTTGATTATAATAAAGGAGCGTATGCATATAAAACTAATTTAGGAGCTGGAGAGATCACAGAATTTACAGTCATATATAATCACAGAATAACTTTAATTGTTTTAATAATATTATTGATATTGTTTTTAATATACAAACATTACAGACCGGATGTATTTGTTTCAAGAAGCGTTGTTTCTGTAAAATTAGATGACGACAATTCTATACTTGGATCTAAAATTGCTGTTCATTTAAAGAATGTTACAGGAAATGCATTACAGAATGTAGTATTAAATGAACATATTCCATCTGTAGCTACATATCATCAAGGAGATAGCATAATTCCTCCTTCAAAAGTAAAAGAAAACGAACATGGAACTGATATAGTTTATACTATTCCAGAAATAGGTACTAAAGAAGAAATTGTTATTACATACCACGTTAGAGCTAAAACAAAATTACAAGAATTGACTTTGAAAGCTTCTGTTGTTGAATATGTTAAAGGTACTAAAGATAAATTGATTTATGGAAGTGATTTGAAGGTGTTAGGACAGAAGTAGAGATTTTTGTTCTTTTAACCACGAATGTAGAGATTGAAAGATATTTATAAAGCTGACGTTGAATAATTTTAAATTCTTACCCCTACATTTCATCAAAAATAAGGAAAAATCAATATTTGTAGGGGTAAAAGTATTATTAACAACAACCTTTAAATAATAGTATCTATTATAGATACTAATATGGAAAGCAAGGAAGAGTCAGTTTTAGAGTTGTTTTTTAATAGTCCTAAACATTGGCATTTTGAAGAGCTTTTGAAAGAAAGCAAACTAAGCAGAGGAAGATTAAATATATGGCTAAAAAAGTTTGAAAAGGAAAACTTAATTAAAAGAATAAAAGAGCATGGTAAAATGCCTTATTATGTAGGAGATTTTGATTCCGCATCATATAAAAACAAAAAAAGATTGTTTGCTTTGGAAAGATTTTATAAATCGGGGTTCTTGAATCATCTGCAATCGCTTGAAAAAGTAAAAGCCGTAATCATATTTGGAAGTTTTTCAAGGGCTGATTGGTACAAAGACAGCGACATAGATATATTTATATATGGGGATGATGATGAATTTGAACAAGGCAAATATGAAATAAAATTAAAAAGAGATATTCAAGTTTTTACTGCCAAAAATAGAAAAGATTTAAGTAGAATTGGAAAAGATTTATTAAAAAATATATTAAATGGTTATTTAGTTAAGGGAGATTTGAATTTTGTGGAGGTGAAAAGTGCCAAAATATAAAACATTGGAAGAGGCATATAATCAATGCAAATCTGAAGGACAATTTCGAAATATGGATATATTAGATATAAATAGAATAAAGACGATATTAGAATTGTCAGAAGCGTTAACTGATTCAGCAAATGATATTAAAAAGGGGTTATATAAAAAAAAGTATTAAATGGAGTGTGGTTTTTTCAATGTATTATGATGCATTCCACAGCTTGGCTGAAATAATTGGAAGATTTGACAAAATAAAAATCGCAAATCATCAATGTCTATTTGCATATTTGTGTAAAACTCATGAAGAATTAGAACTAAATTGGGACTTTTTTGAGAAAATAAGAACAAAAAGAAATGGAATAATGTACTATGGAAGTCCTGCAACATATGAAGATTGGAAAGAGATTGAAGTACAGATTCAGGTTTATATTATAACATTAAAGAATCATATAAATGGAAAACTTGGAATAAAAGAAAAGAGTTTTGATGAAATAGCAAAACCACTTCGTAAAGCAATTAAAGAAGCAGGATTTACAAGAGAAGATTTAGATAAGGTTATAAAAGAAGTTAGAAAAAATAAAAATTAACTTCTCTAATCCCACTCCAAAGCTCCAACAGAATATTCTTTTACAGTACCTTCAAAGAAGTTTACTTCTATCATTGAGCCTTGTGTGATTTCATCTATCCAAGGAAATGGATTCTTTGAATTCCAAATTTTAGACAACCCCATTTGTTGCAATCTTGTATCGCCTACAAACTGAATATACTCTGACAAATTTTGAGGTGATAAACCCAAAATACCAGAACCCATACAAGACAATCCCCAACCAATTTCATGTTCTACTGCACCCTTGACATTTTTCATAATTCTTTGTTTAAATTCTTCAGTCCATAATTCAGGTTGTTCTTTTTTGATTTCATTAAAAATTTTCAACCACAATTGTAAATGCATGTCTTCATCCCTATTTATGAATTGTATCATTTCCCCACTTCCTGGCATTTTATTATTTCTTCTCAATACGTAAAAATTCAAAAATGCTGCATAAAAATAAATACCTTCAAGGATTATGTTCGCTGCTGCTGCTTCTAAATACGCTTGATCCGTTTCAAATGTTCCAGTTTTAAATTTCATATCAGATATCTTACCAAGAGATTCAAGAACATATCTATTTTTCTTATACAATTCCATATCCTTTCTATACATTCCATAAATTTCTTCAGGATCAAAATTTAATGTTTCAACCATCGTAGAATAACTATGAACATGTAAAGCTTCTTCATACGCTTGTCTTGTAACTGTCAACGCTACTTCCGGAGAAGTAATTTGTCTTATCATATTTTGTATTAAATTATTTGTTTGTATCCCATCAAGATTTGAAACAAATGCAAGACTTCTCTTAAATACTCTTCTCTCCTGTTCAGTCAAACCACTAGGATTATTCCAAGTTTCAACATCTTTTCCCATAGAAACTTCTTGAGGGAACCATGTATTTTTTAACATTATTTTGAATATATCATCTGCAAAAGGATGTTTTAGAGGAGAAACTTGCATTAAACCATCATCTTCGCCATTAATAACTCTTCTTTTATTTATAATATCTGAATTTTTTACATTCTTTCCAAATTGTTTATCCACTATTTCTATTGCATTCATTTTCTCACCCTACTTAAACAAACTACACTACTTATTGACACGCTTCACACTCTGGATTGTCTATGTTACAAACCTTGAGTTCCTGTGTTGATTCTGTTTGTTTAACTTCATTAATCTCTCTTTTTTCATCCTCAATTATCTTTTCTTTGATAACTCCAGTATCAATAGTTTTTGTGACTTGGGAAGCTGCTAATGTCCTCAAATAATATGTAGTCTTTAATCCAGATTCCCAAACTAATGTATAAATATCGCTCAATACTTTTCCTGATGTAGTCTTAATAAATATATTTGTTGACTGAGCTTGATCAATCCATTTACTTCTCATTGCTGACGCTTTAACAACCCAAACTGGATCTATCTCAAAAGTTTCTTTAAATCTACGCCTAATATTTGCAGGAATCTCATCAATGTTTAAAACAGAACCACTATGAAACTTAATCAAATTTAATATTTTATCGTTCCACAACCCTTCTTTTTCTAATGCATCAACAAGATATTTATTAATTAAAACAAAATTTCCTGACAAATTTTCTTTCATATAAATATTTTTAAATGTTGGTTCTATACAAGGAGTTGTTCCAGTTATATTAGATATTGTTGCTGTTGGAGCTATTGCCATAGTATTTGAATTTCTCATACCACATTCGCTTACGAATTCTTTTAACCTTGCCCAGTCCAATCTTTGCTTTTTTCCAACATTTATTGGTTCTCCTCTTTCTTCTTCTAACAAAGATAATGTATCAAAAGGAAAAATACCTCTATCCCATTTACTGCCCTTGAAAGTCAAATAAGGCCCACGTTCTTTTGCAAGCTGTGCACTTGCCTGAATCGCATAATATGAAACTAATTCCATTATCTCATCAGAAAATTCCAAATTTTCGTCAGAATCAAAATCTATTTCCATTTGGTACAAAGCATCCTGATATCCCATAATACCTAATCCAACTGGACGATGCCTCACATTAGATGTTTCTGCTTCAATTACTGGGTAAAAATTATTGTCAACAACATTATCAAGCATTCTTATTGTTGTTGTAACTGTTTTTTCAAGCAATTCTTTATCAATTTTTTTGTTCTTTATCATTTGTGCAAGATTGATACTTGCTAAATTACAAACTGCTGTTTCTTCAGAAGATGTATTTAGAGTGATTTCTGTGCACAAATTTGAACAGTGTATAAATCCTACGTGATCCTGAGGATTTCTAACGTTTATAGTGTCTTTGAATGTTATCCAAGGATGCCCTGTTTCAAAGAGCATTGTCAATACTTTTTTCCACAAATCTGTAGCTTTCACAATTTTCTTTCCTCGAATATCTCTTTTTTCATATTCTTCATACAATATTTCAAACTTTTTTCCACAAGTATCATGTAACTCTCGAACCGTGTCTGAAGAAAATAATGTCCAATTTCCTTTTTCCCTAACTCTCTTCATGAATAAGTCGGGAATAAAAACTGCTGTATGAATATCGTGCGCTCTTCTTCTCTCATCTCCCGAATTTTTCTTTAATTCACAATATTCGTCAATATCAGAATGCCATATTTCAAGATATGTTGCCATTGCCCCTTTTCTTTTACCACCCTGATTTACAGCTAAAGCAACATCATTATAAATTTTAATAAAAGGAATTATTCCTTGCGATTGACCATTAGTTCCTTTTATAACTGCACCTTTTGCCCTAACATATGTCCAATCCGTTCCAATACCACCAGCCCATTTACTTAATTGGGCATTGTCAGAATAGTTTTTGAAAATACCTTCCATAGAATCTGCTACAGTATTCAAATAACAAGAACTCATTTGGCTATTCTTAGTTCCACTATTAAATAAGGTTGGAGTTGAAGACATAGCATACATATTAGATAATACGTCATAAAATTCTATTGCTTTTGTTTCCTTGTCCTTCTCCTTCAAAGCGAGACCCATAGCGACTCTCATAAAAAGCCATTGAGGTAATTCAAACGGTTTTTGCACTTCATCACGCGTTCTTAATAAATATCTGTCATATATTGTTTGTGCACCCAAATAGAAAAACAATAAATCTCTATCCAATTTTATAGCTTTTGAAAGTTTATCAATATCAAAATTTTTAAGTTTAGGAGAAATAAGTTCTAACTCCATACCTTTTTCTAAATAATGTTTAAAATTCGCTTGATATGAATCATTAAGTTTTTCAGAATCTAAGCCAACGGATAAAACATCTTTATATAACGAATTCCACAATAATCTTGAAGCTAAATAAGAATAATCATAATGTTTCTCAATCTTAGACTTGACTGAATTCAGTATACTCTCGTCAACCTCAGTAATAGGCATTCCATTATATACATTTTTACAGACCATTTCAACAGTTTCTTCAACATTGACTTTTGGAAGATTAAATGAAATTCGTTCCAAACGTTTTCTGATAAGACTTGAATCAAAAGGAATTGAATCTCCTTTCTCGTTTACAATATATAATTTGTGCGCCTTAATATCATCTAATGCCTTTTGTTCTCTTTCTAATTTTCGTTTTTCTCTATATAAAATAAAACCTTTTGCAATTTTTACAAAATTATTCAATATCAGAACAGTTTCAACAACATCTTGAACATTTTCTACAGACGGTGTTTGTTCTTCTCCAAATCTAGAATCAATAACATTAACAACTTCTTGTGTAAGTTTGTTAAGTATGTAGTCATTATATGTTTCTCCTTGTGCAGTAAACGCCTTAGATAAAACATTTTTTATTTTTTCAGGATCAAAATCTACTTTTCTTCCATCTCTTTTTTTGATTTGTTTTATTTTTGTTTCCAACTTTAACATCATTTTCCCACCTTCACAAAAATACTAAAGTGTTAGTGCTCAAATAAATTTATTGCGTTACTACTTTTTCAGTTTAGACTTTAACTAATTTTTTTAATTCCTCTTCATAATCAGATAAATCAGTAAAATCTCTGTAAACTGAAGCAAATCTAATATATGCCACCTTATCTAATTTTTTTAATACTTTCATAACTAATTCTCCAATGTATTTTGAAGGAATTTCCGTTTCTTCGAATGATTTTAATTTGGCTTCAATTTTAGAGACTTCTTTTTCTATTTGTTCTGTGGAAATAGGTCTTTTTTCACAAGCTTTAACCAAAGATTTGATTAATTTTTCCCTACTAAACTCTTGCCTTGAACCATTCTTTTTTATGACAAACAAATTAGGATTTTCAATTCGTTCATGAGTTGTGAATCTCTTTTCGCATTTTACGCATTCCCTTCTTCTTCTTATTGATTCGTTGTCAGGAGTCTCTCTTTTATCAACTACTTTCAATTCTTCGCTCTGACAGAAAGGACATCTCATCTTTTTACACCTCTAAAGTGAACACAACAGGCTGTGGTTGGAATGCGACCATAACACAACATATAGTGTTTTTGCTTGTATTGGAATACCGTCTTGGTTTATATATTTTGTTGTTTTCTAAAGTAGAGATTCAGCAACGATATATGTTCTATTCGGCTTATGAAAATGAACTATTTAAGAAACTACTAGATTTAAATATTAAAACTAAAATCATTTGATTATGCAAATCCGTGTCAGACGAATAGATAAAAGTCTTCCTTTGCCTAAATTTCAGACAGATGGAAGTTGTGCAATGGACTTGTATGCACGTGTTGATACAATAATTGCTCCAAAATCTGTTGGACTAATACCTACAAATGTTGTTTTTGAGACTCCAAAAGGGTATATGTGCTTGTTGGCTTTACGTTCTAGTACACCAAAGAAAAAAGGTCTCCATATTCCTCATGGAATAGGTATTTTAGATCAAGATTATTGTGGAGATAATGATGAAGCAATGATACAAGTTTACAATCCTTCTGATACAGAAATTAAGGTTGAGAAAGGCGAGAGAATTGGTCAGGCTAGTTTTGTGAGAGTTGATAAACCTGAAGTTGTTGAAGTAGAAACTATGGCGAAAAAAGACAGGGGCGGATTTGGAAGTACGGGGGGTAGCGTGTGATTATTATGCACGAAGTTCTCTTAGCAAT
>CAYJUR010000027.1:0-10310 GCA_964373405.1 uncultured Methanosarcinales archaeon
AATTATTTTGGTCTCTTTCAATGAGCGGAGTTGAGAGAGCTCCAGTTCTTACAATCTCCGAGACAAATAAAGTTCCAAAAAAATTAATTTTTAAAGATCTAAATAATGAAAAACTTAGAGACTTTGTGAAAGAATTTCCAGTTCCTAATGTTCTTATGTTGTTTGTTTTCAGTATGTATAAATTAATGATAGAAAAAGATTGTATTTTGGTTGAAATAAATCCATTGGCAATTGCAAATATTGATGGGGAAGACAGATTACTTGCTTTGGATTCTAGAGTAATTGTTGATGACAATGCATTGTTCAGGCAGCATCAATTTAGAGAGCTAAAAATTCAAAACGAAATTAAGGAGAACCTAAAATGAGCATACTTATTGATGAAAAAACTCCTGTAATAGTTCAAGGAATTACGGGTAAAGCAGGAAAACAATATACTGGAGTAATGAAAAAATTTGGAACAAACATTGTTGCAGGTGTCTCTCCATCAGCTGGCGAACCCGGAAAGGATGAAATTTATGGTGTTTCTGTATATAAAACTGTAAAAGAAGCCGTTGATAATTACAGGGAAAAAACAAAAAAAAAAGTAGAATGGAGTGTCATGTTTGTACCTGCTGAATTTGCACTAACTGCTGCAACCGCAGCCTTAAATAATAATTTGAATTTAGTAATTGTTACTGAAGGAATTCCCGTTCACGACACAATAAAAATTGTAAATATGGCAAGTGAAAAAAATAAAATTGTTATTGGTCCAAATTGTCCCGGAATTATATGTCCAGGAAAGTCTATGTTAGGAGTAATTCCAAACAATATTTGTATTAGGGGAAACATTGGAGTAATTTCTAGTGTCGGAAAATTGACATACAAAATTTTAAGTGAGCTTAAAAATTCAAATATAGGGGTTTCTACTGCTGTAGGGATTGGAAATGATTTAGTTATATGTTATGATTTTATTAATGCGCTGAAATTGTTTGAAGAAGATAACTCAACAAAAGCTATTGTATTGATTGGAGGAGTTGAAGGTGAATTAGAATTGAGAGTTGCAGATTATATTAAAGATAATATTACAAAACCAGTTATTGCTTATTTTGAAGGTTTTGATGAAAATGAAGGCAAACATACAAACAAGAATGTTAAATCAAAAATTGAAGCTCTCAAAAAAGTAGGAGTTACAGTTGCTAAAAAACCTTCTTCTATTGTGAAATTTTTGAAAGAGTTGAAGTGAATATAACTGTTATTCAATTTGCTCAATTCAATTCATACGACTTGGGATTCTGAAGTTCTATTCCAACATGGTTTGAATATCTTTCCCCAAGCATTTTCTCAACTTCTTCAATTTCAGTATCATTAGCAATCCTGTCATATATCTTTTGTTCTTTTAATCTCGTGCTATGTTCGCTTTTGTCTCCTAACCTATGAATCGCTTCGTGAACAAAGACTCTATTATATAATTCAGGATTTTTTAATATATCCTCTTGGTATTTTTTGTTAACAGCCAAAACTTCTTTATCTCCATATCTAATCACAGCAGCTAATACATTTTCTCCTAAATCAATTGAAGCATATCCGTCATATTCGGGAATTTCCTTTAATCCATATTTAACAGCAGCTTCTGCAAATTCAGATTCCTTGAATTTTTTGTAAACTTCAATTAATTCTTCAGAATCTTTTATTCCATCTCCGTATTTTTCTCCATTTTCAAAAATAATTGATCCATCTCCAATTTCAGTCTTAATAATATTTTCAAGAGAACCTATTTTATCATTTCGATTATTTATTCTGTTTAGTGGTTTACTTCCTAATTCTTCTTTAAGATAGTCTTTTATGCCTTCATAAACAGATTGATATTCGTGTGTTAGATTTTTGTGTGTGAAGTCAAATAAATTTGGAGTTCTATTTTTGTCTGCTCTTCTTGGACTATAAATATTAATTCTTGTTGTTGTAAATTGTTCATACTTTTTGAATTCTTCTGGAAGTTCGGGAAGATTTAGTCTCAAATCTCTTTGCTTAGATATATCTTCGTCTCTTTTGTCATATATTCCATCATTATTAGTTTGTGAAAAAGCATATTCTGTAAGTTTTCCATATCGATTATCTCTAATTACAACTCCATATTTGGAATGAGCTTCATTTTTAGAGGGCATTTCTTCATTTCCTTCTTTATTTCTAACTTCTCCTTCAAGAACTCCTCCATATTCGACACCCTGAATTTTTTCTTCAATATTTATATTTCCTTTTATTGAATTAGAACGATCTTTAACCAAATTTATCAAATTTGTCGGAAACAAGTTCATTACCATTTTATTGTGTCTTTTAATGTAATAATTCATAGAATGTTAAAGAAATATTTAAAGAGATAACAATTAAAGAAGATAGAAGTGGGACAAAATTACCAGAATTTGAGTTTTTTAAATCCGTCAGTGACTTTTTGTGTTAATGTTGGTTTTTTATACTTTTCAGCAATACTGATTTTTGTATTAGGATTATTTTTTGGTTTTTGATTTTCAGTTTCTTCAATTCCCGCTTTTTTTCTTAATTCTTTGAATTTTTCTTCAGTAAAATTATCTAAAACTCTTCTAACTATTTCTCGTTTTCTGCTTTCATTAAATGCGTTAAAATTTTGATTTTTAATATCCCTTTTTATTCGCATTTTATCTTCTTCTGTTAAGTCATATGTATAAGTTTTTCCAAGATAAGATAATTGAAAATTGAGATCTATTTGTCCATATACAACACCATTCTGACCTTTAATTTCCATATTTCTTAACGGATTAATTTTTTCTTTAACTTCTTCGATTATTTGAGCTTTATTATCTCTAACTTTGTCTTCAAGAACTCTTTTAATTTGTCTTTGATAAATTCCTTCCAAATTAGTAAATTTTCCTTCTACTGCAGATGCTGTTTTTTTTGCTTCATCATAAGCTTTTTTTATATCTGAATTTGTAGCAACTATTTTGTATATATTACCTTTGCAATTAATCCTAACAAATGGTCTTTCAAAGTCAACAGATTCAGAATTGTCCTTGAATCCTTGAGGAATCTTTTGTTTAGGAATTGCATAATTTCTTCCTTCCGAATCAGATAAGCCTTCCAATAGCTCATATTGAATCCCCGCAGTTTGTAATAGGCTTTGTTTAGTAACATATCCTTTAGTTAAGACTTTTGTCCTTTCTTCCAGTGTTTTTTCAGCAATCATATTCATTTTCGTAACTCCATCAACCTCTCAGAACAATGTTAGTTTAAAGTTAGATATATTTAAAGCTAACGGATTATGCGGCATGTTTTTGGCTTTTCTCATTTATTAGTGGAAGACATAATTAAAGTATAAAAATAGATGTCTTCCACTATTTACTAAACGACACTATTTATAACTTAATTTTGTCGTTTAGTATATTTCAGATACATTTTAAAACTCCGCATTTCTACATCAAATAAAAGAGGTAAAATGGAATTCATAGTCATGCTGGGTCTAATTTTGGGAGTAATTTTAAGTCTTGTTCATTATTATTCCGACAAGATAACTCTATTTTTTGGAACACACAAAATAAAGCTTCTTTCTTTCTCAGCTGGAGTTTCAATTGCATATTTCTTTTTAATGCTTATGCCTGAAATTTATGGGGGTTTCGTATATATTAACAAACTAATTTTTGTTTTCATATTAATCGGTTTTATTTTATTTCATCTGACGGAAAAATTCATATATCAGCACGAGAAAAAAGATCAATTAATGCATGATTTAAAAGAAGCACATTCATTGGTTTTCTTTTTTTATCATTTTATTGTTGCTTTAGTTTTAATTAGGATTCTCTCGAATGGTTTTGTTGAAGGACTATTATTTTTCATTCCCATTTTATTTCATATGACTATTACTAATGTTTCTTTGCACGAAATTCACAGAGATATGATTGAATCCAAATTAATCCGGTTTTTGTTGTGTCTTTCGTCACTTATAGGAATTGTTTTTGCATTATTTGCAAATATTTCAAATACATTATACTATACATTATTCTCATTCATAGGCGGGGCGATATTATATATAGTAGTTCGTGAGGAGATACCTAAAGATAAGAATGGATACCCTTCATATTTCATTTTAGGAGCATTTATATATTCTATACTGATTGTTTTACTTTGGTTGTAGATTAAAAATGAAAAAAACAAAATCATTTGAGCATAAAGTTTATGAGATAGTATCCCAAATTCCTAAAGGTAAAGTTGCGACATATAAAACAATTGCAAAATTAATTAAAAAACCCAAATCATATAGGGCGGTGGGAAATGCATTACACAAAAATCCTTTTGCTCCCAAAGTGCCTTGTCATAGAGTTGTGAATTCTTATGGTGAAACAGCAATGAATTTTGGCTCTGGTCAAAACAAACAAATTTTTCTTTTAAGAATGGAAGGTGTTGGAGTTGTTAATAATAAAGTTGATTTAGAAAAATTTGAATGGAAAGGAAAATAAACGTTAATAAAAATCTTCATCAATTTTATTGTCATATTTGTAGTCTATTTCCGGTTCTCCTTCTTTAATTTGTTTGTTTTCCTCTTTAACTTCTTTTTTTTCTTCCGTTTTTTGAATCTTATTATCAGTTTTTACTTCCTGTTTGTTTTGAACTTTATTCGTTTCTTTAGAAACTACTTTGTTTTCCACTTTAACTTCTTTTTTGGGTTCGTCCTTAAATTTATTTTCTTTCTTCACTTCTTTTTTAGGTTCTTCTTTAACCTTTTCCCTTTTGACATCTTTTTTAACTACTTTAACATCTTTTTTAGGTTCTTTTTTATTTACATTTTTGATAACTTTGTTATCTATTTTTTTGGTGTCTTTCTTAACTTCTTTCTTTTCAGGTATGACTTTTTTGTGTTTGTTTTCTGGAATCGCAACATAATCTTCTTCTAAATCCCTTTTTCTTCTTCTCCAAAAAACGAGCCCTGCTATAAGAACAATTAATACTGTCCAAAATAATTTACTTTTTAGTGTAAAATTATTATTTTTTGCTGAATTCTGCTTTTCAGTAATTATTTTCACTCCTCTTGGTTCCCTCCCAACTTTGTATTTTTCAGATCCCTCTTCACCTATAACAAAACTTTCAATTTCGTTATCATCAGTTGAAACTATAAATTCGTTTCCTACAAAATCTATTCCATATATTTCTTTATCAAAATCAAATGAGTTTATCACACTATTATCGTTCAAATCAACTATAATAACTTTCCCTTTTCCATTTTCGTTGCTAGAAATTAGTGCGTATTTATTTCCAACAATTAAATCATTATTCAGGTTTACGTTAGGTAAATCTATGTAACTTGTCCTGACATTATATTTATTAGCATCAATCTTTACTAAAATATTATTTTTAGTATTTAATACATAAATAAAATCATTGTTTGGAGTTATTTGTATTGCTGAAGGACTTAGTATAAGTCTTGTATCTTTGATTGTATCTACAACTGAATTGTCTTGTGTATTTATTACTGATATAGAACTACTTCCCAAATTTGTAACATAAAGTAATGTTCCATCATCTCTCAAAACTGCATCTATAGGAGTCTCTTCTATATTTATTGTGGATGTAACAATATACGAGCTTAAATCTATTACACTAACAGAATTGCTTCCTGAATTAATTATATATGCATATCTATCTCCTACCTCAATTCCTATAGGACCTTTTCCAACTTTTATGGTTTTAATAATTTGTTTATCATTCATGTTTATGATTGATATCGTGTTATCACGAGTGTTAGAAACATATGCTAATCCATTTTTTATGGCTATTTTGTTGGGACCATCTCCAACTCCTATATCCAACCTTTGATTGTTTTCATAAATTGTAACAGAATCGTCAGCAAAATTTGCCCCCATAAAATCGACAGCAGAAACAAAACTACTAAATACTAGCAACAAAACCGCTATAATTACCCCTAATTTGACCATATGCAGAGAAGAAAAAAAAGTATATATAAATCTTGCCTTATTTCAAAGCAATTAATAGGGTGTGCGTCCTCGAAACGTGATTAATCCTTTTTCCTTGTCTTTATTCTCGAAACAACCCTATCTCTAGCTTTAGTTACTTTGCTCATAATATTTTCCAAAGGAAAGAATTTAGCATCCCTAAATAAACCGCCAAATTTTTCGTAATATACAATATGTCTCAAATCAATTTTGCTTGGTTCAGGAGGTTTTTCGTCAGGATATCCTAATGTAACTATTGCTTGAACCCTTACGCTATCTGGAGCATCAAGTGCAATATGCATCATTTTCTCATCAAAAGCCCCAACCCAGCAGCTTCCAAGACCAATATTTTCAGCCATGAGTATCATATTTTGTATGGCCGCTGCACACTCTTGTATGGCATACAATCTTTCTCCCCTGATTCCATATAATCTGCTTGTTTTTCTAATATCTGCAATAACTACAATTATGACAGGAGCTGTTTCTATCCAAGCTTGGTCAAAACAAGCATTAGCTATTTCTTTAATTTTTTTTTTATCTTCTATAACAACGAACTGCCAAGACTGCTGATTTCCGGACGAAGGAGCATAATGAGCAGCATTAAGAACTTGTAACATGTCGTCCCATTTAACAGGAGCGTTTAAATATTTTCTAATGCTCCTTCTGGCTTTCATTAATTCTATTAGCTCAACCTTATATTTGTTTATAATGGTGTTGTTTATAAGTTTTATTAGGAATTTGGATCTGAGTTTGAATTGGTAAATCAATAGCCTAAAACATCCTAAAAAAACACCATTTTTATTATTTGCTAGTAAAAATCTTTGTAATCGACGAGAAATCATTATTTTTCAGAGAAAGCCTTATATACTAGTGTTATCTACTTAAAACTAATTTTATTGAGGGGTGAAATTAAAAATGGCAAGTGGAAAAAAAGTTTCTAAAGTTGGAGTTGAAAGAGAATCAGGGTATCTATATTTTGTAGATAGAAATGGAGATGTTTCAAGAGCTCCAATGAAGAAAAGTGGTAAAAAAGGCGGAATACAGAAAGTAGCAAGTGCTGGAGTCAGGAAAAGATCTGGATTTATGTATTATATTGACAGAGATGGAGATGTTTGTGAAGTTGCTATGAGTAGATCTGGTGCAAAGAAGAAAGCTAAATCACAATTGGCCAAACCTACAGTTAAATATTTGGTTTATGAACAAGCAAGAAGAGCAGGCGTTGCATATAGATCTAAGAAAGTTCTTATGGCAGCAAATTGCAGAGATTGTAAAATAAGTAGTCCTACAACAAAATCTGGAGAATATGGCGTTGAATTAAAATATGACGCAAAAGTTGGAAGCAAATATCAACCAACATCCAAATTCGTTGGAGTTGCAAAACCAGCAAAAAACTTCAGATTAGTAAATGATGTGCCCAAAAAGTACGCATAAATAGGTTTTTTCTTTTTTTTTCTTTTTATGTTTGAGGTCTGATTGATTATCAACAAGTAAAAAATGTGTGAAGGCGATAGTCCTCAGAATAACAAGTTAGTGAAAAATCTGATTTTGAATTTATAATTTGATTTAACAGAAATTTTATCTAAACTCTTGACACTTTCTTCTAATCTCTGCCAGAACATCTCTTAAATTTCTCAAATTCTTTTCAGCTTCTTCAAGAACTTTCTCAATATCTCTTAAGTCATCTTCTTGTCTGTCAAGTTTTCTTACTGCCCTTTCTCTTGATTCTTCTGCTTGCTGAATTAGAGTTTGATTCGCGTGTGATTGTGTTAAATTTAGAACTAAATCTTCGGCAGCTTCCAATTCTTGCTCAGCAGTTCTTACGTCTTCTTCTTCTTCTCTCACATCTTCTTGTGCATTATCTTCAGCATCAGCAGCATTTTCAATGAAATTTTGAATGTCGGCTATTGCAATTTGACATGTATACGAATTATAATTTGCAATCCGAATATCGCTCAACAATTTCTCCCTCTTTAATGCAACACATGTATCCCTAGTTTCATCAAGTTGTTGTTTGAGACCTGCTAAAGTATCTTCAGCAATATCTTCATCCTTCTCTTCTTCATCTAATCTATCCTTAAGATCTTCAATTTCGTTTTTAATTCTATCAACTTCTGTCTGAGTTGCATTTGTTCTGATTGCATCATCTAATTCAATCTCAACATCATTAATATCTGATCTAACTCTATCAACATCCCTTTCTTCCTTAGCTTCTTCTCTCTCAGCATCATCAACATCATTTTCAAGTTGTTCTGTTACAGATGGACAACTTTGTACAGTAAGTTCTTCTAAATCTGTTTCCGAAACATTTTCATCTGCTTGTGTGTCTTCATTAATATTAGATTCATCAGAAACACTAGAATCGCTAACTAAATCTCTAAATATTTTTCTTTCTTCATTCAACAGATCCAATAAATCTTGATTTCTTTTCTGAAGTTCATCAAATCTTGGATCTACAATTTCTTCTTCTTGACCCATATATAATTCTGAGAATTCGCTCAAATCAATACTCTGCTTAGTACTAGCATTAACTATTGCAAATATGCTTAAGCCTGCGACTAGAATCACTATGATTGTTGTTATCATAAAAATTAGTTTATTATCCATCTTTTCATACGTCTTATTTGAGAGAATTATTTAAAGGTTTACTTTTACATGTAATATAGTTGAGGACATAAGTAACATTCCATTAGATGCCCTCAACTGATATTGGAGGACGTAATTATACAGAACTAAACATATGTCCTCCAATATAATTATGTTATGCGGAGCCCTGAATCAAGCAAGTTATATAGAAATCTATTTTCTTAAAAACGAAATTAAGAATGTTAATTAATAAAAAAAGTAAAAAAAGAAAGAAAATTTACAATCTTGCACAAACTCTTCTGACGTCCTCTTCGTCTTTCTCAAAGTCATCTTCTTCGTCTTGAGCGTCTTCTATGTCATTGTCCAAGTCGTCTAACAAGTCTTCAGCAGCCTGTTCCCAATCGTCCATTGAATCTCTTGCATCTTTAACACCATTTCCGAATTTAACTAGTGTTCCATTTAATACATCAAATTCCACTTGGTAACTAGACTCTCTTGATCTTGCATCAACGCTATTGTCATCAACATCATTTTCAAGATCTTCTAAATCGTTTGTAAAGTCTTTAGCCGCATCTAATGAAATATCTGTTCCGCTTATCGCTGCAGGGCACATGTTTCTTGTCAATGCATTATAATTAATTGTTTCACCTTCCTGAGTAACTTTTGCACATCTTGCAGTTGTATCTCTTAATTCTCTTTTAGCATCAATTTCATCTTTCCAAGAGCTTTCTAGGTCATCAAGTGCATTGTCAAAATCGTCTAAAGCTGAGTCTAAATCATCTTCAGCATCTCTTACATCATCCCTTGCGTCTTCTTTTTCAGAAGCTGTAGCAGCTGGAACTCTTGTAGGACTCAAAAGAGCATCTTCGAATTGAACTGCAATTTTCAAATCATCCAAAGCCTCATTAATATTGTCTATTTCATCTTCTAATTCATTTTCGAAATCTTTAACATTGTCTTCCGCAGATTCTGCATTACTTTCAGAAGCTGAAACATCAGCTAAACATAAATTGTATTCATCATCAGCCATTGTATCATCGGCTGTGCTATCATCAACTGTTGTAGTATCGTCTTGTCGATTTCTTAATTCATCAAGAGCATCTTTTCTTTCTTGTCTTAATGCTTCAATCTGATCTAACAAATCTTGATTCATTTGATCTAATTCATTAAACCTGTCATCTTCTACTATATTACTGTTGTCATCTAATTGAACAAAATCTCCGACTGCGTCGTTAGACGATGCAACGAAATAGATTGCAGCAACTCCTACTGCTAAAACCACTATAATTGCAATAATTAATAATATGTTTTTCAATACGTTATCCATTTTTAATACCCCCCTAAAGGTTATTCTTAAGCCACTAAAAGTGGGAAATATATAAAGGTTTGTCATTTATGTTACTTTGAAGAGGATACAAAAATTCGTCTGTGATGGTGATAACAAAAATGCGAGTTTAGAAAGATTTATTACTACGAAAATAATGCTACAATTCTATGTCAAGAATAGATTATAGATGCGGAGATTGTGGAAATTTTAGTTATAAATTACATAGAGTAAATCCCTCCGAGTTTTTATTTCCTGATTTATCTTTATTGTGTAAAACTGAAAATTGTCGCGGAAAACTTGAAGAAATAGTTGTTCTTGGAGCAACAAAACTTGCGAGTTTCCAAAGATGTCCAAAATATTTTGAATTTGCTCATATTCTTGGTGAAAAAGCCCCAAAAACAATTCAACTTGCATTAGGAACTATTGTTCATAGATTTTGCGAAGCATTT
>CAYJUR010000028.1:0-10248 GCA_964373405.1 uncultured Methanosarcinales archaeon
GTCCGTCAAGGAAACGCTTTGCATTTCCTTGAGCGTGATCGGAAACTATTAGTTTCCGACATATTGACGGGTGGTCCCCGCAATCATTGACATATAACTTTAGTCACACAACGTCACATTCATGAAATTAACTGATTTAGTAGGGGAAACATACAAAAAATTATTAAAATCCGGTTCCGTTCTAGCGATAGCTGTACCAGGAGTATTTGGTCAAGAATGTGGTGATTGTAATTCAGATATGAGAATTGACATTGTTGATGCTCTTGCAGCATCACAGCACTATGCGGGTATTTCAGTTCTTTCTGATGAACGTTTCAAGAAATGCAATGTTGAAGGTGTGCGTGGTGGAGTATTGACACCATTGACAAGGGTTGATGTTTTGGATGCATTAAAAATTGCAAAATTCACAATAGGGATTGATGATATAAGTTGTTTTGATGATAGATTGCTTTTTGTAAGTGGTGATGATAGATCTTCTAATGTATATATATCTAATTTAGATGGAAGTTGGTTGAGAAGATTGACTAATGATACAGGCCTTGTTCGTTCAGCCGTGTGGTTTCCAAGAGACGGAAGTATGATTGCTTATTCCACAAACGATGGGGGTCGCCACAATTTTGATTACAAACTATGGTTAATGGATAATAGTGGTTGCAACAAACAAAGACTAACATTTGATGATGGTGCTTCAATTAATCCTTCATGGCTTGATGAAACAACAATTGTATTTCAAAATAATGTTGAAGGAAATTGGAACTTATACAAAATAAATATTGTTACGGGAACGATAACGCAACTAACAAGTAACTCTAGTTTTGATACAAATCCTTCGTGTTTTGATGGAAGAGTTGCGTTCAGTAGTGGCAGGGATGGAAATTCAGATACATATGTTATGGATGGTAATGGTAGTAATTTGAGCAGATTAACTTTTGGATTAGATTGTTCAGACATTTTTTTTGGAAATGATGGTAAAATTTATTTTGCAAGACAGAGAAATGAAACAGAACAACATATATGGTCTGTTGATGCTTCTACGGGAACGTTGAATCAAATTACTCAGGGAGTTGTATACGATAGATTTCCTTGTGTAAGTGAAGGTCAGCTGTATTTTAGCAGAGGAACATCATTTGCATCTATTTATGATTTATTCAAAAGAAATTTATCAACAGGTCAAGAAACACTTTTACACACTTTACCAACTTCAAGTAAAGATGTTGACTATGGAAGAGTTTTTAGATGATTTTTTCTACGTTTTACTTTTATATAACTCTGCTTTATGTTGTAATTTCTTAAGATTTTTTTGAAAATAGTTTGTTGATCTTCTTAATAATTCAGGATTATCTCTAACAAAATCGTACATTCTATTAATAATTAACTTTTTTTGTTCTTGTGATACATTTGTTTCATAATCAAATAAATTTCTAAGCATCCATGCCATTTTTTGCATTTTTGTTATGGGTTTTGTTAACAATAAGGAGCATAACGCAGTCTTATAATAAGGGATAGTTTTTGAATATAAAAACTGCACATTTCCATCAAAAGTATCTGAGGAAACAGTTAATAGTTGTGGTTGTTTAACTAATAATATTCTTCCAGAGCACCTATCTTCATAATCTTGTCTTAACAACCCAACTCTTTGTTGATAATATTTGTTAACAGTTTTTTTATTAAGACCTAGTAAAGAAGGAGTTGATGCAATAAATTTACTTTCAATGCCAATTTTGGTCAGATTTAAGTAGTTACTCTCTAACTCAGTAGGTTCTTTAGTTAGAAGGCAAGCTTGTGAACCAATGTTTGAATCAGAAACTCCAAGTTTCTTAAGAAATTTATATGTGACACGGATATATTTGTCAGAACTTTTTAGAAGCCAATCTAATGAAAATCTTCTTACTTTTTTGGTATCGAGCAAACCTTCAAGCGTTACATTCAATTGTTCTTTTAGCATAACTTATATATGACTATATTAATATAAAAAGATATCTGAAAAAACAGTATCTCCCTTTCGGAGATACTGGTACTCTAACAACCTTTATAAATCAAAGTTTTTTATATGAATTCTATAATGCAAGAGTAGCAAAGCCTGGTCAAATGCGCAGGAGAGCTTATTTATTGAGGCTCTGCGAAACTTAAGACTAGGTCTCTCATAATGAGATACTTACTATGAACGTAAGATATCCTGTCTCTTAGTGGGTTCGGGGGTTCAAATCCTCCCTCTTGCATTTTACATTTACAAATAATAGCTAAAAATTATACACATTTATAATGCCCTCATAGTTCAGCCTGGTGGAACGTTACCTTGGTAAGGTAAAGGTCCCGTGTTCAAATCACGGTGGGGGCTTTCATTTTGATTTCGAACGTAGTGAGAAAATCCAAATTTTAGTGCAGGTTACAAAAACAAAGTTTTTGGAACTCCTGAAAATCTCTGATTTTTATGAGTTTTGTCGCGACTGAAAGGAGCGTACAAAAAGTGCGTGGTCATCACGGTGAGGGCTTTCATTATTTTGCTGAGTTTTTTTTTCCTATAAAGTTTTATAAAGTCCATTTTATTTCACCTTTATGATGACCGCAGAAACCACAACAAAACCCGCACAAATTTACACTACCAAATATTCAACAATAGACCATAAAAATTCTGAAAAATTTAAAGATTCTGTTTTAGAACTAATTGTTTACGAACAAAATCTAACTTTAATATTAGACTTATCAATTGTTAAAGAAATGTATTCTTCAGGAATCGGAGTATTAATATTTTTGGACAGCTATCTTAAGGATAATAATGGAGAATTAAAATTGATTGGACTTAATAAAAATTTAAGAGAGAGATTTGGAATAAAATCTCTTGATAAGATATTTAAATTTTACGCGACAATTGAAGACGCACAAAAATCTACTTAAAAAACTCCAACTTACCATCGCAATAAATTCCCTTCTTCAACTCAACTGGTCGCCAGTCATCAATAACTAATTCAGCATTCAACCAAGAAGCCAATTCTTTAGGATTTCCTATTGTTGCAGATAATGCAATCAACTGATACAATTTTAAATAATCAGTTAAAATGGTAATAACTATTTCTAACGTGGGACCTCTTTTAACATCATTCAATAAATGCGCTTCATCAACAATAATTGTAAAAATATCTTTTATCCATTTTGTTTTGTGACGAATCAAACTATCTAATTTTTCAGAAGTTACAACAATCATATCATTTCTTCCAAGAAGTTCATCAGAACTATCTAAATCTCCCGACGATAACCCAATTCGAAGAAAAGGATACCTTTCTTTAAACTCCTTGTACTTTTCAGAAGCTAATGCTTTTAATGGAACAATATAAACTGCTTTTCCTTTTTGTTCAATTATATTTTTCACACAAACAAGCTCTGCAATCAATGTTTTGCCTGACGCGGTTGGAGTACAAACAACCAAATTTTTGCCTTCCAATAATCCTGCTTTAATAGATTTTGATTGCGATTTACGAAATTCATTAATTTCTCTTTTTTCAATAGAATCATAAAGCTCTTCCGGAATTTTAGATTTAATATCTTTGAGTTTCATAAGCATAAAAAAAGAATAAAAAAGTTATTTCTAAAATCATCATTCAAACAATATTTTCCCTGCTCTAAATCCGTGATTTTGAACGTGTGTTTTTCTACAAACCGAACATGTGTATCTTAAATCAGTTTTCTTTGTTCTTTTTTTGTTCCACCTTTTCCAACGAGTCATTGCTCCTCTAGAAAAGCTTCCCCTGTTTCCGTAACCAGTAATACTTCCTCTTTTCTTTAATCTAATTTTAGATCCCCTTGTCATAGTATTAGTCTTATTTTTACCTCTATTCTTCTCTTGCTTTACTTTATGTAAAGTATGTTTTTTACAAGTTGGACAAAGTCTTTTCATTTCTTTTCTAAATTTCATATTTTTCTCCATAACCTTTACTAATCATCATTTCTGCAACATCTGAAGGCAAATTTACTTCATCGCCTTTCTTAAAAGGTCCATATATTTCCATATCAGGACCCATAAATTCGTCAACATCTGAGACAAATTTTATTTTAACATCTAATAATGTATGTGTTGTTTGTGGATTTAAAGGGGTATTTAAAGGTTGCGACAACAACGTTGTCGGAACTCCCAAAAACTTCGTTTTTGTGAGTTTCGTAAATACATCCACACCTAAATTATTATTTATATTAACATTACTTTCCTCTTCATTTGTATGTAACAAATATTCGTTTGAGAAAGGCTTTTTGTGTCTTAATATATTATATAAAATCCCATTTCTGTATTTATTTAAAGTATTAAGAATTGAGTCATACATCTCTTTCTCTTCAGACAATAATGTGTCCTTATTTGTAACCATTCCATTCGTTTTTGACACATCTGAAGCAAGCATAATTATCTTTTTTTCGCGCCAATCATAAATTTCCCTCAAAATACGCTGTACATTCTCTATTTGAGTTGTTATTTTCTTTTTTTCTTCAAAACCGAATAAGCCATGATCATTCTTTTTTGACTCTAAAAGAGCTTCTTTTTCTTTGAGGTAATTAATAACATCTTCGAAAAATTTAGGTTCTAAGTGCTGTATCTCTAGAGAATTCTTCTCTTTTCTGAGAATATTATATAATGTATCATATGTTATGACTATTTCTTCGCTCATTTTAATCAATTAATATTCTCTCTAAATATTTCCCCCTATGAATCACGATTAATCGCGAACTTTTAAATGTAACTGATAGTAAATCACTTCTTTTCAAAATACTCTACAAAATCATGGGGCACATCTTTCTTTCTCAAATGATCGCATCTTACTTCAGTATCTACATAAACTTTAAAGCCTTCTTTTCTCACATCCATACAAAAAAACATATCATCAAACCCTTTTTCGTTATGATCTACTCTAAATCTGACTTTTTCTAAAACATTTTTATGTATAAAAACGCATGACAAACTTGAAGCTTTTATTTCCTTGACTTGAGGAGTGTTCAAATCTTCAGGGCTTATATAATACATATATTCTGAATTTCTATCTTCTGGATCAAAGTCCCACAATTGTGGACTAGGAACTAATTTATCACCTTTAGCATTCCAATTATAATAAAAAACAACTCCGCTAATTACTTTAATTTCATTATTTTGTTCTATATTTTTTAAGAATTTTTTTATAACATTTGGAGGGGGGATTACATCCTGTTCTAAAGATAAGAAATAGTCAAACTCTTCTTCTAAAACTTTTGCTCTCAACAAATTCCTAGAAAAAACTATTGTGTCTCTAACATCTTTCATTGTTTTCGCTTTAATCACATTCAAACCAATCTGTTTAATCTTATCTAAATACGCGTTATTATCGACTTTAGGATCCGAATTTTCGACGATAAGTACTTCATAATTATTATAGTCAATCTTTTCAATACCTTCCTTATAATACTTTAACGCATATTCGCTGTGATAAGAAGTAGGACATCCAATTAGAACTTTTGGGTTTGACATTTGTTGGAATAAAATAAATGAGTTAATAAAACTTATCAAATTAAATTTAGAAATAGATTATTTTCAAAATTCGTGTTCCTCATAATCTACTATTTTCAGGGCTTACGCCTAAATCTATTATTAAATTTTGACGGAGTCATGAAGAAATGATATCTAATTTTAATTGATATTTTGAATTTTCATTAAAAGTCAGCTTCCAAACCAGAGTTCAAGAAAAATTTAATTAAAAAAAAAAAGAAAAAAATTTGTTTTACTTATCCAACAACAGTAATCTGTTCAGTCTGTGTGTTTACTTTGACTTCCATACCACCCAAGTTGAATCTGTCCCATTGACTCAAGACATTCGTTGCTACTCTTGTATCATCTGCACTGTAACCTGCTACTAACAATGCTACGTTTCCGCTGCTGTGTTCGAACAACTTAATCATAGCTTCGCCCTCAACAAATCCAGTTGTACAATCTGCATTATTACCAAGTAATTCCGCAGCGTGCGTGTTTACACAAGGTCCACCGACTACTATCTCATTTTGAGCCATCATGTTAGCAACTTCTCTGTCTAGTAAAGTAGCTCCTACATCAATTGGATTGATTATAACAGCTCCTCCACCACCGAATCTTCTAACAGTTTGGTCGCCAGCTACAATGAATACGTGAACTCCTCTTTGTGATAGAGGGTATTCAATTGTTAAGTCTTCTGGATTGTCTCCCGAATCTTCGTCGTATACACTAAACAATATTCCAAACTGAGTCATTCCCAAATCGAAGTCTTCGTTTTCATCAGGTTCATTTAACTGGAAGTCGTATTTTGGATTAATTCCATTGTCGTTGTTAAACATTGTCTCGTTTCTAGCTTTTCCAAGATTAAACGTTGTGTTAAATACCGTATAGTTGTTCAAACCACCATATCTGTTACCAGTGTATGCGTTTGTTCTTCTGGACGATCTCAATGAACTCTCATTTCCAGGTATTCTAAACACTTCCTCGTGCACTCTCAGTCCAACTTCATCACTAGCTCTCTTTCTTATTGTTGTACATACAACTTCCGCACCATCATTCTCGTCAAATTCAGATGACTCTGTATGTAAAGCAATACTAAACGAGCCATTAATTGCGTTGTCTTGCCAAAAGTGATATTCTGTTACGTTAGCTCCAGAGTTGTTAGACATCACTGTATGCATAATTGTCGAGTTTACCGAAGACCCATTACCAAGTCTACCTCTAGTTATGAAAGCCCCCGTTCTATTGTTTCTGCCAGGTCTTTCTGTATCCGTAGCAACCCAACCAAACTCTTGTCTTGTGTTGTTACATCCACCTAAGTCTAATATTCCACCACCATCTACAGTGATTTTAGCTCTTTCCAGAGGGTTAACATTCAATGTATCCACAAAGTATTGAACTCCATACCTATTCTCACCAACATCTCCATCTCCGTTTAAGTCAACAGCTATAGCGTATGCGTTCTGACCTTGAGTGTCGTTTGATACGTACACATCAAATGTTCCGGCAGGTAATACTAATTCAGCTTTACCAAGTAAACCAGCATTGTCTCTTTCAACTCCTGTTGCGTTCCCTATAGTTATTCTTGCTGTAGGTGTTGTATATGTCACTTCAACGGTACCAGTAGCAAGATCTTCAAATGTTAATTCCCTATTACTTGTGTCAATACTTTCATATCTCAACACTTGAGTAACCGCAGTGTCATCCCATTCAGTATCCATGTATGATACAATAAACATATCATCATCATTGATATTATGAATTTGTCTAACTCTATTCATAAAAACACCTGCTGTCAAAGTTGCGTTAGTAAATACAGTTCTATTTACAAACCCTTCAACGAAGTTCAGTTGATTTCTTGCACTCGAATCAGCATCTTCTCCTAACTTGAACGCTCTATTTTCATTATTAGAGTTATCTGCCAAAGGCACATTATAATCATTTCCAGCAGTGTTCGTGAACTTCAAATTGTATGAGTCATCTCCGCTTGAATCAATTATAACAGTCGTAACTCCTGTGTCCATCAAACCTTCGTATCTAATATCCCAGTTTGCATTTAACATACCTTCTGGCTCATCTAAGTATTCTCTCAGACCATGTCCAGGAGGAACATATATTCCTGAAGCACCAGATCTTGCGTCTGCAAGTAATCTGTATTTAATACTGAATATTTCAAATGTTCCATTTCCAGAACCAATACTTTGCCCCCTAATTTGAACATATCCTTCTTCAATATCTTCTTCAGTTACTTCAACACCTTGACTATACAAACTATCTGTGTATATATCAGTCATAGATATTTTATTTGCACCAAGGAAGAATTCCACAAGATCTCCGCCCGCAACTTCTTCAGCTTCGTTTGGTAAAATATCCCTTATTCCAATTTGCAATCCATCAGATAATGTGTCAGTTTCACCATCTTTTAATTCATCAGTAACTTCTCCGTTAACCTTGAACTTAGCTGTATCAGAACCAGATTTCCCAGCATCGGATACAATCATTAATTCAACTTCGTAGTCAACACCATCAATTGTGTATGTTCTGATTTCCCCTTCTTCCATCGTGTCCGTAATATCTCCACCTAAGAAGTCCAAAGTTACTCTTCCAGTTACTAAGTCTATATCAGAATCAACAAATGTATAGTCAACTCCCAAAATATTGAACACTTCGTCTTCAATATCTTCTAATTCTCCTCTTCTCGTACTTGTCGTTGAACCAGTTGTATCAAACAAAATATCAGACTCTAAACCTTCTTCGAATTGGATTTCATATTCAAACATTGCATAAGTTATATTATTAGAACTCTCTTCTGCAAACAAGAAATCTCCCACTTTTTGATCCTTCTCATCATTCTCACCATATGTAACTAATAAACCTTGAATTGAATTAGGATTCGATTCTTTAAATCTCAAATATTGATTATATTCAGTACTTCCTTCATCAGTCGTAATTACTCCGCCCTTTAATGCATCTAACTGAAACTCAGAAACTGTTTGCTCAACATCCCCCATTCTTTCTCCAATTTCTAACAAATTAGCAGAGTCTCCAAATGGAAAATTGTCACCAGACAAAGATAATGCACCAGAACCCCGAGGAGCATCTTGAGCTGTTACTGGATCTGCTGATGCTCTTTGCAAACTTGCAAGAACATTTGCCGCTCCAATTACGTCAGCCGTTTGAGCTGTCGCACCTATTACTACCAAAGCGTTCATTTGAAAATCCGTTACGAACGGCTCAGGATAATTTTCCAACATACTAGCGCCTGCTGCGCCAGTTAATGTTGCACCAAGCATACCTATTCCTGCTGTTACAGCAGCTATTTTTTTAATTGCTCTATTAAAGCTTACTTTTTCTCTCATATTCTACACCTCCAAGTGTATATTTTGTGTTTGTTTTGCTAACTTACTATTCCAGGACAATATATTTAACATATATAGCGTCCTCTCTCTAAGCAACTACTAACGTATGTAAGTTAGGTTTTGTTTATAAATATATATAGTCTTCAGAATACAAATAAATGCTTCTAACGCCTAACTCCCTAAAATTTTGAAGAATTAGCCAATTTCAATGTTGTCACTTTGTAAAGATTAATATAGACCTGAAGTCTATATCGAGCATCTTTAGGTTGAGGGTTTATAAGGGAAAAAGAAATCTCAATAGTTTTATCTATGAATGAGATTATGGCATAAGCTATCTATGTAGTAAGTTAGAACAAAAGCTGATTTCAATAGAGGACTTTGAATAACCCTTATTTTCAAGCGAATTCAAAGTGCTCTTCTGAGGGTTTTGAGTAATATCTGAGGGATATTCAAAACCCTCAATATATTGTAAACATATAATATAGAAAGAAAATGCGGAGGGTAGGATTCGAACCCACGAACCCACTAAGAGAACAGGTCCTAAGCCTGCCGCGTTTGGCCACTTCGCTACCTCCGCATAAAAATCAAAACAAAAGGGAAGTTTAAAAAACATTCTATTATGGCTATATCCCAAAAGTCGATTGCATACATAATTGTTTTATATTAATAGCCTATCAAGTAAAATCAGAAAGATTAAATTCAATCTTAACTCAATCCTTAATGCAATTCAAAAAGCATTATTCAATTTCATTTTCGAAAGATGAGATTAAAATATATATCGAAGAATGAAATTATGAAATGAATTCTGTTTTACAAACAAATTTACCTCCAAACAAAACTCAGAAACGACTCACACCCTAACTCTCTTACTTTCATGATTTTTTTTGTTCCAATTAAATTTTCTCAATTTAGAACTTTTCCCAAAACCACAATGGGAACATACTCCAGTTTTTTTGTGATACGAATTTCTTCCACATCTTCTACAATGGATGTGTAAAAATTGTCCTTTCTTTCCGTGTGACGCTGTTCCCTTAGTCATTCTATAACCCTAAAAAAACTTTTTCAAATTCAATCTAAACTTACTGTTAAAATCGTATCTCCTCTGACAAAAACAGTTCCTAATTTTCTCTCGACTTTGCTATCAACAGACACTTCTGCATTATCAAGAACACAGTTTATGTGAATATCGAATGCATTAAGAGAGCCCGAAATAGTTTTACCATTTTTCAAATCAATCATCACTCTTTTTCCTCTAGCTTTATTCAATGCATCTAGTGGTCTTGGTGCTTCCATTTTACCCTCCAACAATATAAGCGAATAGAAATATGCCTCTATTTAAAGGTTTGCTAACTCACATCAAAAAAATTTGCAGAGAATGCCCTACCTCAACCCTAAAGGGTGAGGTTTGAA
>CAYJUR010000029.1:0-9818 GCA_964373405.1 uncultured Methanosarcinales archaeon
TAGGGAGTTTTGAAAGATTTATGGCAGTTTTAGTCGAACATTACGCAGGCAAATTTCCACTTTGGCTGAACCCCGTTCAAGTTATATTACTACCAATTGCAGACAGACATATTGATTTTTGTGAAGATGTTGCTTCTGAAATGAAAGAAAAAGGAATCAGAGTAGAAATCGATGGTTCTAGAGAAACTTTAAACAAGAAAGTAAGAGATGCACAATTGCAACAAATAAATTATATTTTGGTTGTTGGTGACAAGGAGCAGGAGAATAAATCTGTTAATATAAGAACTAGAGATAATCAACAACATGGAGAGAAGAAAATTAATGTGTTTGTTGAAGAATTGTTGAAGGAGATTAGAGAGAGGAAATAATTAGCTTTTTTTATTTTTAAGAAGTTGTCTTAATTCTTGCCAGGAGGGGTTAGGTTCTTCTAATATTTTTTGAGCAATATTTCTTGCCATATTAACATATTCTCCATAATTTGAACAACCTGAAAATATCGAATCTTCATTCAAACGAGATTTCCATTGAACTGCTAAATCAGAAAGTTCTGCTTTAAATGGCAACCCTACTTCTCTACTCAATGTTTCTATTGCATCAAGTTCACTACATACATCCGCATAAAAATCTCTTACAGATCGTCTTGTTAATACTATAACATTGTAAGCAAATGTCAATGAAGGTCTGCGATTCAAATGAATATAATGTGATAAACTTGCTTTGCTTATCCCTCCAAGTTCTGGATGTAATTCTGCTGCCCTAATAAAGTCTGTGAAATATTCAAACTGATCGCATTCTAATAGATATTTTCTTAAAATATATCCTTCAAGTCTTTCGATTTCATCAACTCTGTCTACAAGACTTTTAGGAACATCCTTCATTTTAGTATCTGGTGGAACCCTTTGAACTCCTCTGCTTCCCATTCCCTAAACATATTTACAGTTATACTTAAAGCTTCACCCACAATCTCACCACAACCTTTAAATATAACCCTTACTTAGGTTATTATAACCAGTATAGAGGTTATTTATGAATTTGATTGAATTTTTGAAGGACAATGAAAATACAAGAAAGATATTTGGAGAGCGTGAGCTAAAGATCATTGAAAAACAGCTTTTAGGAGTGAATTTAACGCAGTCTGAAAAGAACAGATTATCAAGAGATATTAGAAAAAAGTTCGAGTTCATAAAAGACATTTCTAGGTTTGAAAAAGACTTTAAAATTAAAAAAGGAGAAATAATAAAAAAGATTATAAACGAAACAAAAGAAATAATTTTAGAAGATGAATTAAAGAAAAGAATAAAAGAAATATTTGTTTACGGATCTTTTGTTAAGAATAAAATGACTTTACAATCAGATATTGATGTCGCAATAATTTTTGATAAAATTGATATAAAAGAAGCGACTAACTTTAGAAAAAGAATATCAGACAAAGTTTCATCAAAAGCCGATATACAAGTCTACAACACTCTTCCAACTAATCTCAAAAATGAGATTGATAAAGAGAAAGAAATTATATACAAATTACAATAATCACCTCTTCAAAATCACTTTCACTTGCTTCTTCAAACCAGGAATTTTATTCTCAACTATGTCCCACAAAATTTGCTCATTAATTCCAGAATAAGCGTGTATCAATATATCCCTTAAACCCGCAATTTTTTTCCAATCTACTTCTGGAAATTTGTTTCTAACTTCAACAGGAACATTTTTTACTGCCTCACCAATAATCTCCAAATTTCTAATCACTGCATCACGCATCATTTTATTATTTTATTTTTAGAAAATTCTGAATAAGAACACCCTTTAACATAATCTTCAATATTATTAATACACTCTAAAACATCTTCCAAATAGACACTAAAATCCTTTGGCATAAACTGCCTCCTTCTTAATATGCTTTAAAGACGGTTTTATGTTTTCTTCAATAACTAAATCAACTTTTCGTTTGAATATATCTTCTAAGAAAAATTTCAAATCCATAAAATTATCAAATGTATTTTCATCAAAAGTTACCAAGAAATCTAAATCGCTATTTTTCGTTTGCTTGCCTTTAGAATATGAACCAAACAATCCTATTTTTTTAACGCCATAACTAAGAATGTGTTCTTTATTTTCCACTAATTTTTTTAAAATCAAGTCTTTATTCAGAGCCATAATCAAGATTAAGTTAGGGAGTTATTTAAATGTTTCTCAAAACAAATTCAAAACTCCAAATTTGTCCAACATAAATAATAAAACTAAAAGTACAATTATTAATGCCATCCCTAATTTATCCTTTCCTTTAATAAACGAATAAATTATAGCAACAATAACCAACAATATTCCAACAATTTCTAACGCTGCCATTATGTTTCACCAAATGCTATTAAAATTGAACCAATTCCAATTAAACCTGTTCCTAAAATTGTCTGCTGATAAACTAAAAAAAGGAAACCTGCACAACCAATGGCTGCACCTAATAATCTTATTAAAAATCCTGTTGGAATGGAACCTCGACTATTTTTCACCATACACATTGCATAGTCCTTATTCATTATAAACTTTTTCAAAATCCGCAACATTTATAAAGAACCTATTCATTTAACAACATGAGTTCTAAGGGGATATGGATGGAACAAGAACAAAAATTAAAAACTGGTACAACAACAATAGGTATAATATGTCCTGACGGAGTCGTATTAGGGTGCGATAGCAGAGCCACAGTCGGAAATATGATTATTACAAAAGACATAACTAAAATCGAACAAATTTCTGAAACAATGGCTGTCACAATAGCAGGTTCAGTATCAGATATTCAATTATTAGTCAAATTAATAAAAGCCGAATTAAAATTAAAAGAAATTAGAACAGGAAAAAAACCGAGTGTTAAAGCAGCTGCAAATCTGTTAGGCAATTTAGTTTACTCCGCTTTAAGACAACCTTTCTTTCCAGGCGTTGCTCACTTTTTATTAGGCGGTAGTGATGATGTGGGTTTTCATTTGTATGACATATTCCCAGATGGTAGTGTAACAGAAGTTAACGATTATGTTTGTTCAGGTTCAGGAAGTGTATTTGAGTATGGCGTTATGGAAGCAGAATATATTAAAGATATGTCAGTATTAAAAGCTAGAGAACTTGCGCAAAAATCAGTAAATGTTGCATTACAAAGAGATTCTGCATCAGGAAATTCAATAAGAATTGTAACAATCACAGACAAAGGAGTAAAAACAGAAAGCGTTAAAAGGGTAAGCTATGAATTGAAATAAACATTTCTTAAAATCAATCATAGTGAAAGAGAAAATATTTTATTGCTAAAAAAAAGAAAAAATTAAATTAAGGAATGCATAGGTACTAAGTCCTGAATAAGTGCATCGAGAACCAAAATCGAATTTTCAACAATGTTTTCATTTAGAAAATTAAATAATAAATTTAAAAAATAATAAAGATATAAAATGGCAGACATAATAAAAGAAATGCTGAAAGTTGTACCTGAAGATAAGATAAGCGATTCTTGTTACGAAGGTGCAAACATAGTACTATACACGAAAAACAGAGCTTTTTTCTCAGACAATAAAGGAATTATAAAAAAAACTGTTGACGAATTTAAGAAACGTATAGAACTAAGACCGGATCCCAGCATTTGCCATAAAAAAGAAGAAACAGAAAAAATAATAAAGGAAATGATTCCTGAAGAAGCAGGATTATCGCAAGTAATTTTTGACCCACAAAGATCTAGTTTAATAATCGAAGTAGAAAAACCCGGAGTTGCCATTGGGAAAAATGGGCAAATTCTAAAAGATATAAGAGAAAAAACATTTTGGGTTCCTGCAGTAAGAAGAACCCCAGCAATTAAATGTGAAATGATCGAAGACATTCGTTCAGTACTTTATGAAAACAACGATTTCAGAAGAAAGTTTTTAGACAAAATTGGACACAGAATTTATGATGGATGGACAAGAGGAAGAAAAGAAGAATGGGTTAGAATAACTTATTTAGGTTCAGGTAGACAAGTTGGAAGATCTTGTATTTTGTTACAAACATCAGAGTCAAGAATTCTATTAGATTGCGGAATTGACGTAGCTGCACAAAATGATGCTGGCACATATCCAATTCTAGAAGCTCCAGAATTACGAATTGATGAATTAGATGCAGTCATTATTTCACACTCGCACACCGACCACACTGGAATTCTTCCTTTACTTTTCAAATATGGATATGATGGTCCAATTTATTGTACAGAACCAACAAGGGACGTGATGGCTCTATTACAATTAGATTTTATAAAAATAATGATGAGTGAAGGAAAAGAGCCCATCTATAATTCAGATCATGTAAAACAAATGGTTAAACATACGATTTGTTTAGATTATGAGGAAGTTAGTGATATAACTCCTGATGTAAGACTTACATTATATAACGCAGGACACATTTTAGGCTCATCATTATGTCATTTACATATTGGAAATGGATTACATAATTTAGTTTATACTGGAGATTTAAAATATGCAACTTCTCATTTATTAGAAAAAGCTGAAACAAAATTTCCTCGTTTAGAATCTATGATGATTGAAAGCACATATGCAGGTAAAGATACAAAATCTGGAACATTAGAACAATGTGAGAAACAATTTATAGATATAATTAAGACAACTGTTAAAAGGGGGGGAAAAATATTGCTTCCTGTTTTAGGAACAGGGAGAGCCCAAGAAGTTTTATTAATAATTGAAGAAATTGTAAGAAACAAAGAGCTTGAAGAAATTCCGGTATATATTGATGGAATGGTTTGGGACATTACTGCAATTCATACTGCATATCCCGAATTTATGAGAGCAAGTATAAGAAATAGAATTTTTCACAAAGATAATAATCCATTCCTTTCTCCAATGTTCAAAAGAGTTGGTTCACAAAAAGAGAGAGCACAAATTTACGAGCAAGAAGGAGCTTGTGTAATAATTGCAACATCAGGAATGCTTACAGGTGGTCCAAGTGTTGAATATTTGAAACAATTATGCGGAGACAAAAGACACACATTAGTATTTACTTGTTATCAAGGTGAAGGCTCAATGGGAAGAAGAATACAAAATGGAGAAAAAGAATTTGGATTCTCTTTGGGTGGAGCAAGAACAGAAACTCTAAAAATAAATATGGAAATTATGAGAATTGATGGTTTAACAGGACATTCTACTCGTGAAGAATTGATTGATTATATTGCAAAATGTACTCCTAGACCAAGAAAAGTTGTAATTAATCACGGCGATACTCGAGCATGTTTAGATTTAGCTTCTGCATTACACAATCAATTCAGAATAGAAACAGTTGCCCCTAGGAATTTAGAGACTGTTAGGTTGAGGTAGGGAATTAGTTAAGTAATTACAAATTCAAAATTAGATTACTTTCTAAATGAATTCTCTCAGGGCTTACGCTAAGATGAATTATTAAATTTTGAAGTAAAGTTTTATAAAGAATTAAACTAATAATCAAAGTATGATACTGAATAGATATCCATTTCAAGATAATGTTAAAATAAAAATTGTTAAACCTACTGGAAAATACGCTCACGAAAATTGGGTCGAATCAAAATATGCAATTGATTTTTTATGCAGCATTGATACTCCAATAATTTGTGTTAAGTCTGGTGTTGTTGCCGTAGTTAAGGATGATTCAGACAAATATGGTTTTGATGAAAAATTTGCAAATGATGCGAATTTTGTTTGCATTCAACATAAAGACGGAACATATGCAGAGTACGTTCACTTGGGTAAAGATAAAGTAGTTGTTAAAGTCGGTCAAAAATTTAAAACTGGCGACATATTAGGATATGCAGGTTTATCTGGCTGTATGTCAGAACCTCACTTACATCTTAATTTTTTTATTATTGAAGATGAAAAAGGTATAAGCATACCTGCCGAATTTAAGATAAAGAAAAAATAAATTTCAAAAATAGATTATTTTCTAAATGCTTTCATTCAGGGCTTACGCCAAAATGCATTATTAACTTCCTCAGAAAATTTAAAAAAATATTTGATAATTACTTCGGAAAAATAAGTTATAACTGAAATTGGATTTTGAAACACAAAACAAAAGAAATTTAATCACTCAAATACCCTCCACTTTCAAACACCTTCTCACCATTAATAATTACCTCTCAATTAAAATATTCTTCTTTACAAATGATATTTTATTCCTTAACAAGATATTTTCAAATTCAAATGATTTTTCTATAGGTATTTGAATAACTCCAGGAGCAATATGTTTCCCATTAAATAATTCAATTATACCTTTCGACTTTCTTCCACTAATTAAATAATTAAACTTAACCTTTTCTGTATGAGTTTTGCCTTTGTGCGAATAAACAAATAAAGAATAACCACTAAAACCCATTTTTTCAGAAAAAATTTTTTCATCAATCAAACTAATCCCCTCAAGAAATATCCCACTTCTCCCAAAAAAATTAGCATCAAACAATTCTTCAAGCAGAATTCCTTTTATATCTAATTTAACTTCTTTTGAAAGTCTAATATCTTTTTTAATCTCTTGAATTTTTGTTAATCTTTCCTTCAAATTTCCGCTTCTAAAAATCACAACTATGTCTACGTCATTAGGTTTCTCTTTTCCTTTAGCTGAAGAACCATAAACAACTATGTCAAATATGGTTTTGTCATTATTATTTTTCAGACATCTCTTTAATTCTTTTAGCATCGTCTTTCATTAGCTCCGCCGATTCGTTCGACATTTTCTTTGTATAACTATCCTGGTAAAATGGAAAATCCCTATCTAGAATTTCGTAAATTTGTGGAAATTTTTCTTGAACAACTCTAAATCTGTTTGTGTGAGAAGATGGCACACTATTAGTATTTTTAAAAATAAATAAATCGGTAGCTGAACATATAGCTTTAAAAAATAATGTAGTAGACACATTAAATTGCTTTTTTTCTAATGCAAATTGACCAGACTTAAAATATTCGTTATAATTTTCTCTTAAAATTGCTTCCCTTTCATCCATGTTGTACTATATAACATCAAACCTCTATTTAAACCTTTCGGTTGTACCTTACAACGCAAAATAGATTAAGCACAAGTAAAGTTGTATTATACAACAAAACGGTCTTAAGCCAAATACCCCCCACCTTCAAACACCTTCTCACCATCAACAAATATTTCATCAACATCAATATAAATATCTATATGAAATCTTTGTACCGCGTTTTTAGGAATCTTTTTCTCTCCCGACTCATTTTTAGATCCCCTATAAATCGGATGCTTCATCCCTAAAGATATATGATATCCTAATTTTCGTTCAAACGAAGAAACTTCATAAAGAGGATTTTTTAAAGAAATATGTTTATTCAAACCAAAACCCATTTCTCTAACCATAACTTTCCCAGCATATTCGCCTTCAACATTCTCTCCTTTAATCAAATCTAAAACCGCATCAAATTCATTTGGACCATCGTGCGATACTAAAAACCCGTTTTCTATTTTCGCTTTAAAGGGCTTCACAATCATCGTTCTTTGTTCAGTTGATGGAATCGCGTGTATAGAAACATATCCATTAACTTTTTCTAAATCAAAAGGTTCTGTAAAAATTTCACCAACTGGAAATAAAGTACCTAAACTTTTTGAAAAATCGCCAATATTTTTTTTGGGTTCTTCTAATTTTGAGTCATACAATAATTTGCTTCCGTCTTTTGAAACAATTTCTACTTTTTCCGCGTTCAACAATTTTTTGTACAAAAAGTCAGTAGTTTTTACATAATAAGGCATATCTGAAGTCAACGAATTTATGTAAGTTTGATATTCTCCTTCTTTAAGATATTTTAGTCTTACATGTTCTATAACAAATATACCTCTCTGGTTCAGATCTAAACGAACTCTGAATTTCGAAATCCTGAAACTCAAAGATTGTATAAGAACAACCAAATCACCTTTACTAACTAAACCTTCTTCAACATTGTACAATTTAATAGCCCATTCATCTTCTGTATATTTGTGAAAATTGATTAATTCGTATGTTATATCAATTTCTTTCTTTAATTTTTCCAAAGCATTCTCATAAGCATTTTTTAAAATTACAGAAACATAAGAATCCCCATCATATATAATTAAAACCTTTTGCCCGCCTTTAACTTGAGCATTATATGTAAGTAAATCTTTTATGATTTGGGTTGTTGATTCAGTATTGATTATATGCATAAATGTATCATTTAAGAAAGAGATTTAAAAAGCTTCAGTATTTAATAATATTAAGATTTTTTAGTTTCTTAAAGGCCTCATAATATCTATTTTTACTATTTGAACGTATTCTCTTAATCACATCAGAAATAGTCTCATCATTTTCTTTTAAATCTATTAAAAGGTCGTAAACATCCTTATCCACCTCAATTTCTACTTCTCGCATAGGCTTGTCTGAATCATCGAACAATATAGATCTTTCTATTTATGAAAATCCATAAACTTATAAATCCAAATCGTTTAATTATTCTTAAAAACAGAGGTATTGTATAGATGGCATTAGGCATAGCTTCAACAATAGGCTTATATTCTCTTTTAGCTTTAGTTCCATTCATAATCTTATACTTAATCAGACCCAAACCTAAAGACGTAACTATTCCTTCAATTATGTTCTTAATCAAACAAAAAGGCTCTAACGCAAGAGCTTCCTTCCTAAGAAATTTATTAAAAGATTTATTATTCATAATCCAACTCCTAATAATCCTCCTTTTAGCATTCTCCGTAGCAGAACCTTTCATAGAAACCAATAGAACTCTAACTGCAAAAAACGTAGCAATCGTTTTAGATGTCTCAGCTTCAATGGGCGCAGGTAACCAATGGAGTAAAGCAATTTCTAAAGCAAAAAGCAGTTTAGGTTCAAACAATTACATAGTTCTTGCTGAAAATACGCCAGTCACAATTCTTGACGGAGGAAGTAGAGGAGACGCACTTTCGATTTTAAACAATCTTAATCCAAGAGCAACAACAACAAATTTAGGAGATGCAATGACTATTGCTGCAGATCTGATAGACAAAGGAAAAGTTGTTGTCATTTCTGATTTTGGATCGACAGAAGGCCAAGATCCAATCGTTGCAAAAAGCATAGTTGAAGGAAAAGGTTTGGGAATAGAAATAGAAGATGTATCCGAAACATTTGATGGTAATTTTGGAATTACTGATTTAAAAATTGACAAAGAGAAAACAATAATTTATGTAAAAAATTATTATAAACAACCAAAGACAGCAAAAATTCAAATAGGTAGTTTCACTAAAGATTTGGATATAGAGGGAGAAAGCATAGAAACTTTAGGAATAGAAACACCAAGTGGAATTACAAAAATTGAAATACAAAATAACGACCCACTAAAAATGGATAATATAGCATTCATAAGCACTCCTGAAAAAAGTAAATTAAATGTTTTATTAATAACAAACGATGACAAAGGTTTCTTAAGTTCGGCACTAAAAGCTGATTCAGGAGTCAATTTAGAAATTGCGACACCGCCTATAATTCCAAGCTTAAATCATGATATTTATGTTTTTGAAAACATAGACACAAACAAAGTTTTATCTGGAACATATGAAACAATAGAAAATAGAGTTAAAGAAGGAGCAGGAGTTATTTTTGTTGCACAAACAAAAATGCCTATAACATCTTTACTTCCAGTCACAATAAAAGAATTAAAAACTGCAACAAATATCAAAGTAGATATAATAAACCAGATAACAAAAGATGTTGAATTAGGATTAGTTGGACAACATTTTTCTACACAAGCTGAGCCCAACACACTAGTTATTGCGAAATCGGATGAGGACGAACCAATAATTGCAATAAAAGATTTAGGTCT
>CAYJUR010000030.1:0-9360 GCA_964373405.1 uncultured Methanosarcinales archaeon
CATGAGTTTGCTAACAGCAGTTAGCATAAGACTAGTGGAATTCGCGATGTTTAAAAAAAGATTTTTATTACACTCGAGATTTAAATGACATTTATTCAAAACGAAGTGTAGCCACCTGTCAAGGAAACCTTGACATTATATTTAAGAACATAAATTATGTTCTAAAATTGAATTGACAAAACTACCTTGTTGCAGAGTGTCCTTCAATATCAGTTGAGGGCATAAAATATAACGTTAATTATGTCCTCAACCATAGCTAAGTTTTACTTAGCTTAAACATAAACACATTTTAGTTGACTATACCTAATAACTCAGTCCAAAAACTCAATACCTAATTCATTTTCTTTATTTGATCTTTTTGTGTCAGAAAGCTGAGTTCGACCCCTTCCAAAGATTTGTGTTGACTGAACTCCTGTAACTATTAATAATGCTCTAATACTACTTCTTAAATCATCCGAAATCTGAGCTCCCCATATAATTCTCGCAGAAGGATCTAATTTTTCAGATACAGCTTCAACTATAATTCTTGCTTCGTCCAATGTCATATCAGGACCTCCAGAAACATTAATTAATGCTCCAGTTGCTCCAGTTATATCAACATTCAACAATGGATTATTAATTGCTTTATCTACAGCTTCCCTTGCTCTATTTTCAGAATCACTTTCACCAACTCCTATTAATGCTACTCCGCCACCGCTCATCACTGTTTTAATATCTGCGAAATCAAGATTTACTAACCCGGCTCTTGTTACTAATTCTGCAATACCTTTCACAGCGTTTGTTAAAATTTCGTCTGCGACTTTAAATGCAGTCTGTAAAGGCAAGTCGGGTGCGAGTTCTAATAATTTATCATTTGGAATTACAATTAATGTATCAACTATATGCTCCATTTTTTCTAATGCTTCAATTGCATTTTCATATCTTTTTGCGCCTTCCATTGCAAAAGGCATTGTTACAATTCCTACAGTTAAACATCCTGATTTTTTTGCAATATCTGCAACAACTGGCGCAGCTCCAGAACCAGTACCACCACCTAATCCACATGTGATGAATACCATATCTGCACCTTTAATATTTGATTTAATTTCTGCTTCTGTCTCTTTAGCTGCATCCGCACCAATTTTTGGTTGTGAACCTGCGCCCAAACCTTTAGAAATTTCTTTTCCAATCAGAATTTTTTTGTCTGCTGTTGTGTAAAGTAAGTCTTGAGCATCTGTGTTAATTGCAATTGTTTCTGCACCTTTAATTCCAACTTCAGAAACTCTGTTTATTGTATTATTTCCACCACCACCAACTCCAATTACTTTAATTTTAGCACCTTTTTTGAACATATAATTTTTTAAATCATCATCTGTATCGGTATAAGAATCCATATATTTGTTTGATTCTTGCGATTGCCTAACGTCAAAATCGTTCCTAAAATCCTGCCCAAATTCCCCATCCATTATGTGCCTGTTTTAGTTTGATTATTTAAAGTTAACTATGGGATTTTTGTGGATTTCTTGGGAATAATCACTTGATGAGTGCGACAGAAACTTGTTTTTATTCAACCTTAATATCCTTCAATTTAGTATTCTCTTTAATTTTAGAAACTAATATAGAACTATCCAATTCGGATTTTTCTTTGAATTTAATTGTTGCTTTTCCATCTTTTATTACTAAAGAATATTGGGAAGGCAACAAATTAGTGTCTGATGCAATTATTGATTCGACTAATTCTTTGTCATCCGTAATTTTTCTAACAATTTTTACTTTGTACTCTACTGTCTTGTCAGAAAGAGGATGATTAAAATCAACTAAAACTCTTCCTCCCCCAACTCTCTTAATAGTTGCCATTATTCCATCAACATTAATTATCATTCCTGGTTGTGGCATAACTTTATCTTTTCTAAATTTAGATAAAGGAATCATTTTAATCATTTCTGCAGATTTTTTGCCGAAAGCTTTTTCTGGAGGCAAATTAATTCTCAATTCTTTACCTACTTCTTTATTATTTAATTCTTCATCTAATCCATTAAGAACATAACCATCTCCAACTTTTATTCTAACTTTTCCATATGGAAAACCTTGTCTCCATATGCCTACAGATTTTGCTTCTTTCTCATCCGTTGTATCAAACAAACGTCCATCAACAAATCCTTTGTATTGAATCTCTACAAAGTCGCCTTTTTTGACTATATCCATATTTATGAAAAGAAATATGGTAATTTATAAATGTTGTGTGGAGAATTTGGTCTAAAATCAATATAGTACTTTCACAACCTTTAAAAGTCAGCATAAAACTCAACATAGTATGGATGTGATATTAGTAACTGGTTCTTCAGGGACTATTGGAACTGGTCTTTGTCAGACTCTTCTGAAGAATGGGCACAAAGTTATAGGCATAGATAAAGTCTCAAATAAGTGGAACAAAGATGTTAATAAAGTTACAATAATTGGAGATTTATTAAAAAAAGAAACGTTTGAAACAAACAAAGCAAAATTAAGTAATATTAAAACAGTAATTCATTTGGCAGCAAACGCGAGAGTTTATGATTTAGTTGTTAACCCTGATTTAGCTTTTGAAAACTTTCAAACACTTTTCAACACACTAGAATTTGCAAGAAAAAATAATGTTTCTAATTTCATATTTGCTTCATCAAGAGAAACATACGGGAATACAAGTAAAGAAGTTTTGCATGAAGATGAAGCAAACCACAAACATTGCGAATCACCTTACACTGCATCAAAATTAGGGGGAGAAGCATTAGTACACGCATATAACAAATGCTACAAATTAAAAACAATCATTCTTCGATTTTCAAACGTTTATGGAATGTATGACGAATCAAACAGATTTATTCCTTTAGTTTACAAATTAGCAAAAAACCATAAAGAAATTCAAATCTTCGGAAAAGATAAAGTTTTAGATTTTACTTTCATCGACGATACTGTTGACGGAATAATTAGAGCAATAAACAATATTAATCAAATTAATGGAGAAGTAATCAATATTGCGTATGGTAAAGGAATTTCTCTTTTGAGTGTTGCAGAAATGATGAAAGAAGAACTAGATTCAAAAAGTCCAATTGTTCTAAAAGATAATAGAACAGGAGAAGTTGTGAAATATACTGCGGATATTTCTAAAGCAAAAAGACTTCTTAATTACGAACCTAAAACAGATGTTGAAGAAGGGATTAAAAGATCAATAGATTGGTGTAAACAAAATTTAAATTAGCCACAAACCTTATAAACAAAGAGTTTCTGATAATGTGTATAAACCTAAAGAGGTGGTTATAAAATGGCAAAAAAAAGAAAATCAAGTTCAAGAAAAAAATCTTCTAAATCATCTGTTAAGAGATCTGCAAAAAAGAGTTCAAAAAGAAAAGTAAAATCTAAAAAATCAGTTTCAAAATCTAAACCAACAAGTATTTCATCAACATACAAACCATCAACACCAACAAGTGTTTATGATTCAGTTTCAACAATTGCAAAACCTAGTTCTTCTGGTTCAGGAGTCTTCCAAAAAGAAACTAAGAGTTCAGGATGGATGCCATTTTTCTGGCTGATTTTGTTAGTGCTGATTGTGATATTTATTGTGATTTTGTTTAGAGGGGGATAAATTTTATTTCATTCTTTTTATTTTTATTCTAGGCTTTCAATGCATACTCAAGAACTTCGTTCTTTCGTGGCTTAGAAAATTTATTCTAAATTTTCTAAGTACTTTTCAGATTCCATTGCTGACTGACAACCTGAACCTGCTGCAGTAACAGCTTGCCTATATCTAAAATCCTGAGCATCACCGCAAGCAAAGATTCCGTCAACACTTGTTCTTGTTCTCGCATCTGTTTTAATATATCCTTTTTCATCCAATTCTAAAATTCCATTCAAGAATTTTGTATTTGGAGTGTGGCCTATTGCCAAAAATACTCCATCAATTTTTAAATCAGAAATTTTATTTGTTTTTAGGTTTTTAAGTTTGACTCCTTCTAATTTATCTCCGTTTCCATAAAATTCGTTTATTTCTGAGTTCCATATGATTTGTATTTTAGGATCTTTCTTAACTCTGTCCTGCATAATTTTTGAAGCTCTTAATTCATCTCTTCTATGTACTAGTTTAATTGACTTAATTCCTATTCTTGAAAGGAATGACGCTTCTTCGCAAGCAGAGTCTCCTCCACCAACAACAATCACATTTTTTTCTTTAAAGAAAAATCCGTCACAAGTAGCGCAAGTTGTTATCCCTTTTCCTTTGAATGCCATTTCTGAAGGAAGATTTGTCCAATTTGCTGAAGCTCCAGTTGAAATAATGATTGCTTTAGTTTCTATTGATGCTTCTTTACCTTTTTCTTTGAAGAATAGTTTGAAGCCTTTTTGGGAATTTGGTTTTGTGTTTTTGTTGTTTTTATCTATAAATTCAATTTTATCAACTAATTTGTTGACGAATTTTGTGCCGAATCGTTCTGCCTGTTTTCTGAATTTATCCATCAAATCTGGGCCTTGCACACCTTCAGGAAAACCAGGATAATTTTCCACTTCTGTTGTTAGCATTAGTTGACCGCCTTTTTCTAAAGTACCTTCAAACATAATTGGCTTTAAGTTAGCTCTTGATGCATAAATTGCTGCAGTGTATCCAGCTGGTCCTGATCCTATTATTATCACATTTTCCATAAACATAAGGAATTTGAAGAATTTATAAGGGTTTGTATGGATTATTTGACAAACTCCACATTTTTGAAGTCTTTAAATTCTTTGTCTCCAGTTAAGAATTTTATTTCTAATCTTAGAGCCAAAATGTAGCCTATGCAATCGGTCATTGACATATTTTGTTTTTTATATTGAAGTCTGAATTTTGCGGCGTCTCTAATTACCGTTGGACCATAAGGAACTATGTATTCAAAATATTTTTTTAAATAAATATTTGCTTTTTCCTCGCCGGCATCTCTTACAATATTATAATACAGTTCGAAAATATTTAATTGAGTTAAAACATGAAATGATTTAGCATATTTAATAAAATTAGGATTGCCATTCATTAGCTCTATAATGGCATAAGTATCAAAAAAATAAGCGTCATCAATCATTGTATAACTCCTTCCTCATGTCGTCTTTCATTTGTTGCGCACTTTTTTTAAAACAACCCTTTAAAGAACCAAATAATTCTTCTGAAGGGGTCATTTTTCTTTTCTTGATTATCAGTATCTCTATTTTGTCATTATTTTTCAATTTTTCTCTCTTTATAACCTCCTTAGATAGAGTAATTCCTAATGAATTTCCCCATTCCCTTAAAACTGCTTCACTTTTTATCATAGTTTTTTCACCTTAATTATACATTGTCTAATTAGTATTTAAAGATAACGTTAAAAAACGTTATCATAGCTAAATTTGTCTAACTAAAAAATCTCAAATTTAGCTAAAGATTGTGATTAATAATTAGAAAGATTCTAATACTTTTTAAAACTCAAAATATCCTTCTTTATTCGCAATAGTTCAAGAGGGCTGCGCTAAAAGTTAATTAAGGAATTAAGATGTTGCATAAATTAGGGAATAAATTAATACAGAAATTTGTACAACAAAAATCTTGGATGAGAGTTTGGCGGAGCTTGGAATTCGGAACGGAGATTGGGAAGAGGGTTTTGAAATAATTTATTCCAGAATTAAAGAAAACCTAAGAATGCTTGATCAAACCAATAAATAAGTCCAACTAATAATAGTGAACTAATAAAAATTAAAGATATTAATATACTTTTTTTCCATTCACACTTATATATTGCTTTAATTGTAATTGGAATCAAAATTATCATAAGTGGAATTATTGCAAATTCTTCAAATCCTCTCCAAAATGAATTCAATAAATATAAAAAGGGAAGTATTAAAGAAGGAATCAATGTTTTAAACCACTCTTTTTTTTCTAAAATTATTCATGACGCCAAAAATAATAAAATATATTGAATGACAAAAATTATCAAAAATGATTTAATTGAATCAAAATAAGAACTTAAAATTATTCCTTCAATCATTTCTATCTTTACTCCTTCATCTCTATCTCAATATTCAGATTTTCAGGTATTGGAACTTTCATAACTAATCTTAATGCTCTTTCATCAACACCTAAATCAATTAATCTTTTATGAATTCTCATTTCGTAATTTTCAAAAGAAGCTTTTCCTTCTCCATCTGGAGATTTTCTTGTTGTCAATTTTAAAGTTTTTGTAGGAAGAGGAACTGGACCACGCATTTGAACACCTGTTTTTTCAGAAATACTTTTGATGTAATCGCAAACTTCATTCACTTTGTCAATATCGATTGACGCTATCTTTATTCTTGCTTTTTGCATTGTCCTACCGTATGATGATTGTTGTATGATATCACCATAAAACTAAAATAAAAAAATTATTCTAACTTCTTAGCTTTCAGTGATATACACATTCCAGCTGCAACAGTTTTTCCTGAGTCTCTCATTGCGAAGTTAGACATGTGTGGTATGTCTGATTTCTTCTCAATAACAACTGGTTGCAATGGTTTAAATGTAACAATTGCTGCATCTCCTTTCTTAATAAAGTCAGGATTTTCAGCTTCAACTGCTCCTGTTGCAGGATTAATTTTTTTGTCAATCTTAATTACTTGACAAGCAACTTGCGCAGTGTGAATGTGAAATACTGGCGTGTATCCTACTGTAATAACTGAAGGATGATCCAAAACAACAATTTGTCCTGTAAATTCTTCAGCAACAGTTGGTACACTGTCAGGAGTTCCTATTACATCTCCACGAGCAATATCTTTCTTTTCCATACCTCTAACGTTAACACCAACATTGTCACCAGGAATTGCTTCAGTAACATTTTCGTGGTGCATTTCAATTGATTTAATATCTCCATGAACTCCTTTACCTTCCCTTCCTGGAACTACAACAATTTTCATACCCGGTTTCATAACCCCTGTTTCAATTTTTCCAACTGGAACTGTTCCAATTCCTTTAATTGAGTAAACTTCTTGAATAGGCATTCTTAATGGTAATCCTGTAGGTTTCTCAGGTTCTTTTAATTTATTCATACATTCTAATAATGTTGGTCCTGTGTACCAAGGCATTTTTTCTGTGTCTTTCTTAATAAGATTAAATCCTTGATATGATACTGTTGGAACAAACGAAATTTCGTCAGCTTTGTAACCAACTGATTTTAATAATGCTGAAACTTCTGCTTTAACTTCAGCATACCTTTTTTCAGCGTATTGTTGTAAGTCCATTTTGTTAATTGCAACTATAATTTGCTTAACACCTAACGTTCTTGATAAGAATACGTGTTCTTTAGTTTGTGCGTTAACACCGTCGTTAGCAGCAACAACTAAAACTGCAGCATCTGCTTGAGAAGCTCCTGTAATCATGTTTTTAATGAAGTCTTTGTGCCCAGGCGCATCAATAATTGTAAATTCGAATTTATCAGTTACTAATTTTTTATGCGATAAGTCAATTGTAACTCCCCTTTCTTGCTCTTCTTTCAAATTGTCCATAACGTATGCGAACTCGAAACCAGCTTTTCCTAATTCAGTAGCTCTTTCTTTTAATTTTCTCATATCCTGCTCAGTAATTGTTCCAGAATCAAACATAATCCTTCCTACTGTAGTAGATTTTCCGTGGTCTACGTGACCAATGAATACAACGTTAATGTGTGGTTTTGTTTTTGCCATTTTTAAATTCCTCCAAATACAAATTGTTCTTAACTTCTTAACGAACGTATATTATGAAAATTCGGAGGTATTTATAAAGGTTATGATTGCGAAGCTATCAGAACTCCCGAAAAACCTTGTTTTTCGTGAGTATCGTGAAGGTGGGGGAAAAGGAGGGAAAATAGCATAGGATAATTTAAATATTCAAGAAATTCTAAATGTAATATAATTGGGGGGATGTAAAATGGTTGTTGCTAGTGAATTGGAATTAATTGTGAAGGACGAAGTATCAAAAACAGGATATGAATTAAGTGAATTTCTAAATAAATTATTGAAGTCAAGAAAAATAGAAATGTATTGGCCAGAAATTCCTGAGAATGAAGTAATACACGAAGATGAAGATTACGTGATTACAAAATCACACAAAAAAGCGGTCTTAGAAAAGATTAAAAAGGTAGGTGATAATTTTCTAATACATTCATATAACGGTTTTCTGAGAGATATTGAAACAGATAGTGTTTATACTATGCATCTCCATACGTGGGGAATTGACTTAAAAAAACTAGATATGACTTTTAAAAGTGTTAATCCTACTGAGTTGTTTGAACTAGTTACAGAAGGAGACTCTTCTAGGTTTGGTGATTTTCCTAATGCTAAACCTATGGCTACATTTGAGACTAAGTCATCTAAAATAGGAGGACAGGTTTACAATAATCTAGAAATCAAAGGAGAAAGGGATTCATTTTTCAATAAACTATTAGAATATGTGCGTAGTTAATTGTGCAAGATTATTCTTATAAATTATTTTTTTCTTTATTTGAATCTAGATATCAAATCACCCCACCCTCCCACCCAAGGCATCAAAATCAAATAATAAATCTGGGTAACAATATCAAAAAATTCATCTTGGCGGAGCTATTGTTAAGGAAAGTTAGAAAAACCTTATAGGTTTTTGGAAGTTAGAAAGAAAGCGAATGTTTAAACCCCTGATTTTGTTTTTGTAATCTTTCCAAAAGTGAAAACCTTTGTAAACTTTACAATTTCATTAGAAAGATTCCAATAAAACTATCTTTTTTTAGAAACTTTACAATCTCATTAGAATATTTAACAATCGTATTAGAATCCTTCCAAAAATTTCATGGCAGATTTTATTAAGGAGTTATGTTTATATAAAAGTATGACTAATACACATATTATGGAAAAGAGCAAAAAAGAATTTATTTTGGACATTCTTGAATATGGTTCTTTAACTATGATTATTGTGGGATGGATATGGCTAATCATATCTATCATTGTCTTCCACCTAAGATGAATAAAATTTTTAAGGCATTAACATTAATAGGATTTATTCTTCTATTGAGTAGTTTGATATTTAGCAATATTTTTTCTTCAATAAGTCTTTTAATAAACGAACCTATTTTATATTTACCACCCTATTTAATTATTTTAATAGGAACTTCAATTTATATTTTCATACTCGAGTTTAAGGGCAAAAAATTGGAATTGAATAAATTGATAATGAATTCGTAAATTATTGACAAATTAGGTATGATAAATCACAAGCAATAAATACTATAGCATATGATTTCTATATAAATGACGGATATAATAATGTTTATTGGAGGAGTAATACTTTTAATCTTATTTGCATATTTGTTGCTAATCTTAATCACAATAATTCTTTCGTTTTTTATGAGGGAGAAATTTGACAATTTT
>CAYJUR010000031.1:0-9346 GCA_964373405.1 uncultured Methanosarcinales archaeon
TTAAAGCCACATATTTGAACGTAAAAATAGATCGAAAAAGTTCTGAAGTTGAAGGGTTGGATAAAAGAATAAATGAATTTAACAATAAAATACAAGGAGTGAATAAAGAAATTTCTGAGTATGAGAAAAAAATCGCTGAAATTAAATCAGAAGTTGACAAAATTAACAAACAAATAGAAACAAAAGGTGAAAAAGAGCAAGTTAAATTGAACAAGGAGATAGAACAATCTAAAATAGATTTTGCTACAAACAAACAAAAACTAGAATCACATAAAAACGAGATTAAAAGAATACAAGAAAGAAGAAAAGAATTAGAATTAAACAATAAAGAAATCAATGATAAAATAAAATCGTTGGAAAAAGAAAAAGATTCTATGAAAAAAGAAATAGAAAATGTTGATAAACAAAAACAGAGAATCTCTGAAGATATTTCGAATTTCAAGAAAAAGAATAAATTAGATCAAGGATTTGAACAGATGGAAAAAGAAATTAATGATATAGATAAAGAATCTGAGGAAAAACAAGAAATAATTCAAAAATTAAGATTAGAACAACAAAATGCACTTAGAGAAAAGGATCAAATCGAATTTAAAATACAAGCTTTAGATGAACAGCTTGGAAAAGTTGCAGGGCTCGAGAAAGAGAACAAAGCTCAATTAAATAATCTTAAAAATTCCAGATTACAATTATCTAAATTAGAAAAAGATTTGTCTAAAACAATTACTGAAGATTCTATGATTGCTGGAAAAGTCAGGGATATAAGAGTTGAACACGAGAAAAGAAGTTCTGATTTAGCAAAACTAGAAGCTAAAAACATACAATACAAAGAACTTTCTGCTGGAGATAGAGCAATTCAATCAATTATTGATGAGAAAAAACAATTCCCTGGTGTAAAAGGAACAGTTTCAGATTTAGGTTCGGTTCAATCAAAATATTCATTAGCACTTGAAATTGCTGCTGGCACTAGGATGAAATCTTTAATTGTAGATACAGATTCTACTGCAGCAAGATGTATTAAATTTTTGAAAGAGAATAAATCTGGTTCTGCTACATTTTTGCCTTTAAATAAATTGAATGTCAAAAGTATAGGCGCATTATCATCAACTTTAGCAAAAAATCCAGGTATTGAAGGTTATGCAATTGATTTAGTCAAGTTTCAACCTGATTTAAGAAAGGCATTTGAATTTGTATTAGGAGATACTTTAGTCGTGAATAATATCACAACAGCCAGAAATTTAGGAGTTGGTCAATATAGGATGGTGACTCTTGACGGAGATTTATTAGAATTGTCTGGAGCTATGAGGGGAGGTTTTGTAACGTCAAGAAAAGGTTTAGGATTTAAAGAACAAGAATTAGCTGCAAGTATTGATGAACTTCAGGAAAAAGTGTTTGAATTAGAATCATTATTATCAACATACCAAAAAAGAAGATCAGAACTTGATAATGAAATCTCTAAAATAAGAGAAGAAAAAGCTAATGTTGAAGGAGAAATTATTAAATTAGAAAGAATATTACATCTAGACAAAGATTCTGAGCTGGGCGATTTTAAGACAAAATCTGAATCACTTAAAAAGGGTCTTAAAGATGCAGAAACAACTCTTGATAAAGCACTAAACAATATTTCAAAGGAAAATACATTATTAGCAAATTTAAAGATAAGAAAACAAGATTTAAGAAATAAAGTAAGCGAACTAAGAAATCCCACCATTCTTGCACAATTAAAGGCATTTGAAGATAAAAGAAACGAATTAAATGAAAGTCACATAAAACTTAAGGCAGAATTGTCTAATTTTGATTCACAAATAAATTCCATATTAGGTCCTGATGTAAGAAAAACATTAGAGATAATTAAAGAAACAGAAAAAGAAGAAGATAGATTCAATAAAATGCAAGAGGATTTGAAAAAGAGAATGAAAGAGCAAGAAGAAGAAATTGCTGAAAAAGAGAAACATGCATCTGCGTTCTATAAACAATTTAAGAGTTTGTTTGCTGAGAAGGATAAATTTTCTGTTGATATTCAGAAAAACGAAAAACAAATAGACGAAAGAGAACTTAATATTAAAGAAGTCGAATTTAGACTAAATTCAGCAAATTTAGATAGAGCGAAACTTAAAGGGGAATTGGAAGGGTTAAATACGGAATTTGAAGAATTCAAAAATGTCGAAGTATTCAAATCAAAGACTGATTTAGGCGAATTACAAAGAGAAATATCTAAATTAGAGGGTAAGAGAGCAAACTCAGGAAATGTTAATATGAGAGCATTAGAAATTTACGATAAAGTTGAAGGCGAATATAATTCATTGTTGGAGAAAAAATCTGTACTAGAAGTTGAACAAAAAGATGTTATGGCATTAATTAATCAGATTGAAACAAAAAAGAAAGATATATTTATGAAAACGTTTGATGTTGTTAATACAATATTTAAAGATTTCTTTAAACAATTGTCCACAAAAGGAGACGCATTTTTAGAAATGGAGAATCAAGAAAAACCATTTGAAGCAGGTGTTGAAATTAAAGTGCGTTTGACTGGAAATAAATTTATGGATATTAAAAGTTTATCAGGTGGAGAAAAAACAATGACTGCACTTGCTTTTATTTTTGCAATACAAGAACACGATCCTGCATCATTTTATATATTGGATGAAGTTGATGCCGCACTTGATAAACAGAATTCTGAAAAATTTGCTAAATTGATTAGAAATTATTGTAAACGGGCTCAATATGTTGTTATATCGCATAATGACGCAGTTATATCAGAAGCTACAAATCTTTATGGAGTTTCTATGAACGAACATGGAATGACTAATGTAACTACTTTGAAGCTCTAATCTCCCTTTCAATCTTTCTACACGTTTCCTTCCAACTCAATTTTAGAACTGATTTTCTAGCATTTTTGCCTAATCTAAGTCTTTCATTTTTATGTTCTATCAAATAAATCAATTTTGATTCTAACTCAAATTCGTCTTTAAAGAAATATCCATTTTTGTTATCTTTAATAATGTTTTTAATAACTCCAACTTTAGTCGCAACAACTGGAAGTTCGCAACTCATAGCTTCTAATGCAGCTAAGCAAGTAGTTTCTTCAATTGAAGGCATAACGTATATGTCTAATTTGTTCAAATAGTCTTCAACATTATCAACAAATCCGGTTATTTTTGCTTCTCTAAATTTGTTTCTTTCTGGGCCATCTCCTATTAATAAAAGTTCTATATCTAATTTATCTTTATATTTATCTCTAACTCCCAAAAATACTTTATACAAAAGTTGTATATTCTTTTCTATAGCAAATCTTCCTGAGAAACCTATTGTAATTTTCTTTGTATTCTCTTTCTTAATCTTTTTCTTCATAAACAATTTAGTGTCTACTCCTAATTCAACAACGAAAATTAAATTTTCTTTTATTCCAATTTTAACTAATTCTTTTTTAATTTCTGATGAGGGAACTAATATTTTGGTTGATTTATTGAAGTATTTTCTCATATAATTCATTTCGATCGAAATCAATAACTGCAAAATCTTAATATAGCTGTTCAATAGTTTCCATTCTAACAGGTGAACATATATTATATAAGGCTTTTTTTGTCTTATGCATTCTTGTATACATCGCCAACCAATAACACCAATCGAATTAACTAAAACTAAGTCTGCTTCGTTCACTTCACTTTTATATTTAGAACTAAACACTTTTGGAAATGAATAATCGCTGATTTTTATTAAACCTTTTTGAACAAATATATTTTTAACATTTTGGTATTTCAGACTTATATTTGATTTAGGCAGTATTAATCTAGTAGTAAACTCATTGGCCACAGAAGGAACTACATGGTCAAGAAATCTAATTAAACCTTCTCTTTGTGGTAAATTTCTCTCTGAGGTTATTAGCAATTTCATTTTTTCTCTCAATTAAAAATTTTTAATTTATTTGGAATTGTATAAAATGTTAAAATAAGAATAACCCACCCTACATAAATCAATACTGGATTTTTTATTACATATGTCCAATCTCTCGTGATCAAGTTAAATCCCTCGATGAGAATCATAAGAACTAATGCTGTGACTAATATAACAAAGTACTCAATTTTGAAAAAACGTGATAGGTAAGTATAGCATTCGTGAACAAGTAGACAAAAAATTCCCCAATAAAAAAACATAACCAAATTATAAGATATGGAATATTTTGCTATTTCATAAGTCCATTGTTTTAGAAGAAATTGCCCAATTATTTCATAAATGATACCTAAAAAAATCCCATAAGTTATAATTTTAATTAGATTGATATATCTTTTATCAGATATGATATTATGAACAGAATTTATGGATTTTGAATTAAGAGCAATTACAAAAAATATTAACCCGAGAGCAAAAATATCGCCTTTAAAATTATAAACACCTAATCTAATATTGGGCAAAATAAAGGAAATTAAGATTATTAGTAATCCAAAATAGCCATATATTGGAATTTTATTTTTCATTGTACCTTTGAAAACTCTTCAGCATATCTTCCTTTTACTTTGAATCCAGCAATAATTGATTTGATGTAGATTGAAGGAATGACTGGCAAGGTTTGAAAAAACTGACTTTCGTGAGTTCTGAACGCTTTCATTTTCTGCCTAAAAGTAGAACTGATGTCTACATACATTTTTGGCAAACTTCTCTTTTTAATGTCAACGGGATTCCAAATTTCGTATGAATAAATTGGCTTCTCATATTTGATTTGTTCACAAATTTCTAATGTTGCTCTAGCTACCGCACTATGATCTGGATGTGCATCATCGACAGAATGTGTAAATATTCTATCTGGATTATACGATTTAATAATTCGTTTAATTCTGTCATATACGTCTTTGTCCCTCATTGCTTCATTTAATTTGGTGTCTTTCAAACCAAGAAACATTGTTTTTTTAAAACCAATTATTTCGCCTGCTTTTGTTGCTTCACTTATTCTTGTTTCTATAGCAACCGTTTTTTTAAAAATATGCGTCCCTAACAATGATTCTCCATTAGAACAAATTACTGCATAACAATTATGCCCTTCTTTAGATAATTTCGCAATAGTTCCTCCAGTACCTAAAATATCGTCATCTGGATGTGCCGCGAATACAAGTATGTTCATAATATTATGTAGAAATTAGGGTTATATAAAGGCTTCTTATCTCTCCCTCTTATACTTTGCTAGAATTCCTCTCAATCTGTCTACTTCTTTCATTAATTCTACTTTATCTCTATTTGTGTTTTCAATATTTTCAAAATGTTTTGCTAATTCAAAATCTGCTTCTTTTATGGAATTTGAAATTGTGTTTAATTTCGAAATGTTTGTATTAAAATTCTTCAACAAATTTGCTGATTCGTTTATGTCTTTCTTTAGTTCAAAATGCTTTATAGATTCTTCATTTAATGAGTTAAACTCTCTTTTAATATTATCTTTAAAATTCTCAATTAATTCTTTCTTTATTCTATCTTTTAAGAAATTGAATGAGTTTAATTCTGTCTCAAATGATTTTTTGAGTTCTGCAATTTTTTCGATTTCAGCACTTATTGATTTATTGAAGTCCGAATTGATTTTACCCATTTTGTTGAAAGCTTCAGTTAATCCACTTATTTTATTAGAATGCTCTTTATGTGAAGCTTTAAGCTCATCAACACTCTGACTTAATTTTCCAATATCCTCTTTTACATTTTTATTGAACATATTATCACAAAAAAAATGCGCCGAACGGGATTTGAACCCGTGTCGACGGCTCAGCCTCGAAAAGCAGGCGAACCTGAGTCTCTTGGAAGGCCATAATTCTACCACTGAACTATCGGCGCATATATGATTAGAAATATGAGGTGTTTTTAAATGTTGTGCGAGGGATTTTTATAGTTGTATAGATTTAGTATATGTATGACAGAAGCATATAAGGTTGAAAGAGATACAATAATCATCAATAGAGAGTTGAATGAACTAGATTTGTTTGTCAAAGACTTTTTGAATATATTTAAAAAATATACAAGATATCTTTTAGTAAGCGGGTATGTAAGTATAACTTCTGGCAGATCAAGAGCTACAGAAGATGTTGATATCTTATTTCCTGTTTTAGATAAGTCTAAGTTTAGAGAACTTTATAATGACCTAATTAAAAATGGCTTTTGGTGCTATCAAGGAGATTCTTCAGAAGATGTTTATGACTATGTCAAATCTATGGATAGCATCAGATTTGCAAGAAATGGAGAAGTTTTCCCAAATATGGAATGTGTTCCTATAAATTCATCAAAAAAAGCACAATTTTTCGAATTAAATAATCCTCAGAAAGCAAAAGTTCAGAATTTTGAATTTTTAATTCCTCCAATAGAATTTGAAATTTTGTATAAAGAAATAAACCTCAAGAGTGAAAAAGATATTGAAGATGCTAGACATTTAAGAAATATTTTTGGGGATATATTATCTGAGGAAAAGTTTAATAAATATAAACTAATTATTAGAGGTCAGAATGAATAGAATTGACTTTGTTGATTATTATGCAGAGAAATTAAAGAGAGATAGTTCTATATTTGTTCAACAAAAAATGCTCCTAGAATCTCAAATGCAAAGTAGCAAATCTTTTTTTCAGAACCATTTTAAAGGCCAAGACTTTAAAACTGCTGCAAGAGAGTATTTGAAGAGTATGGGGAAGATTTAGGAAGAAACCCTCTCAAACTCTCCTTCATACAATTTCGCAATAGAAGGACTATGAATCACTATCAAATTCTCATCATTCTTTTCATCTCCTCCTTTTGTTGGATTAAAAGAACCTGTTATAACTGTATTTTCATCTATAATGAAAACTTTGTGATGCAATAAATATTTGTTTGTATCTAAGCCAACATTAATTCCATTATCAACTAATTCTTGATATGCTTCATATTCCATATTCTTTCTTTGGGCTTCAACAACACCTTCAACAACAACACCCTCTTTATTTTTTTCAATCAACAAATCAATAATTAAAGGATGCGTAAAAGAAAAAGTCATAAAATAAATACTTTTTTTGGCTTTTGATAATTCTTCAACAACTAAATCTGCGCAATTATCTTCTGGACAAAATCTAACATTATATAATTCATTGTTCAAATAAATATCGGAATATTTGATTTTATCTCCGCCTTTAAACACTCCATCCCACATCTCATTAAATTCATCTTCATAAACTTCTGCCATAGAATATGAATATAAAATTAAAACATTATTATCATTCTTTTCGCCACCTTTTGTCGGATTGAAAGAACCTGTCCAAACAACATTTCCGTCTTTTATGCAGAATTTGTTGTGCATTAATCCGTATTTGTCAGTCTTAAATTTCCCTTCTATTAATTTTGTTTCATCATCTTTAACAATTCTAACAGGAATTTGTTTACTTTTCTCATACAATGCTTTATTCACTTCTCTTCCCATATCATATAAAGCACAATCTAAACTCTTTTCTGCAGATTCTATAAATGGAATCATTAAAACTGTTAAATTTGTTTCAGATGCAAAATATACTTCTGTAGGTTTGACTTCTTCCTTCACTATTCCTGATTGACTAACTGCACTTCCAGTAATCTTATCTATTTGATTATTAATTTGTGGTTCTGCATATTGATATCCATAATAAGTTATTAATAAAGCTAATAAAAACATTAAAGTATAGATTGTTTTTTGAATTCTTTTGTTCATAATCGAAATGATTTATTTAATGTTATTAAACCTATTTATTCAAAATCGCTTTATACTCTTTTACTCCATTCAATACTGCTTTTTTAATTCCAGGATATTTTAGTTCAAGCTCCTCTATCATTTTAGAAATAGAAGATATGTGAATTAGTTTTTTAGCTTTCGATTTATACCCTTTTGAAATTGCATACAAATCAATTTCTTTTTGTGTGAGATTTTTGAAGACTCTCATACCAATATCTTTTTTTATTTTATTTATATCTCCCATCAAAAAATGTTCTAGAAAATCTAAAACTTCGTTTTCTAAACTCCAAGGAATAAGTATAAAATTGGCAACTTTTTTTGATGTATATTTAAGCGGATGTCCTAAACTATTCAAAAATTTATTTAGGGCGTATGTATTAGAGTCATTATTACTTTCAATATATATTTTAGAGTCCTTTTCAAAAATCCCCCTTATTTCCTTTCTTGACTTTTTCTCAAAGGATTTTGTAAAGCAATTTCTACATAAATTCTCAAAATAAGGCTCTTTTTTGCAGTTTTTACATACCATGAAGTATTTGATTCCTAAGTTATTTAAATAGCTAAGGCTTTAAATAGTTGTGCTAAACGAAAGCCTTAGCAATATAACTTCACTACTTGAAAATGCTCAAAACAGAAAGATTTAAATATAAGGCATAATAGTATATTCACATAAAGTATGAATTAGCTTATTGGGGGTATTGGGTCAAAAGGAGCTTATTTTGAGCGAATTTTTGAACAGTACAGCGAATTCAACTTTTAAGATCATCTATCACCTCTTTTTCCCCTGGAAGCAATCTTCGGAAAGCTTGCAGGGGTTTGTTTCTGAAGGAGTAGTTTTTACTTTCAAAATCGAAATATTTATATAGTTGGTTATACCGATATAATCGCATGCAAGAACTTGATGTTAAATTAAGAAAATGGGGACGATCTTTTGGAGTAGTTATACCTAAAGAGATAATTATCAACGAGAAATTCAGCGAAGGAGATGATATAGTGATGGTAATAATTAGAAAGCCGAATGTTCTAAAAGAAACATTTGGAACTCTCAAATTCAAAAGAAGTACTGATGAAATTTTAAAAGAAGTAGATGAGGAGGGCTGGGATGAGTGAATTAATGTTTTTTGACACATACGCATTTTTTGAAATTATCAGAGGGAATTCTAATTATACTAAATATGAAAATGAAAATGCGATAACAACAATTTTTAATATTGCTGAATTTAATTTTGCGTTGAAAAGAGAATTTGATATACAAACAGCAGAGAATTATACAGATAAATATTCTCAATTTATTATTGATGTAGATGTTGCAGATATAAAAAAAGCAATGACATTGAGAATCAAATATAGAAAATTGTCAATGCCTGATGCTATTGGCTATATAGTAGCACAAAAATATAATATTAAATTTCTGACTGGAGATGAAGAATTCAAGAATTTTCCTAATGTAGAATTTGTGAAGAAGTGAGTTTATTCTATATGTAAATATCAAAATCAGCTTTCCGACATAATTTCATAGCTAAACAAAAGTTATAAAAACGAAGTTTTTAGAACTCCTAAAAATCTATGATTTTTATGAGTTTAGCAAGGTGTTTTTGCTAATGCAAAAAACCATTTCAAAACGCAAAAGTTAATATCATTTTAGAATAC
>CAYJUR010000032.1:0-9111 GCA_964373405.1 uncultured Methanosarcinales archaeon
GATAGAAAAACCACAGTAGTTGTGACACAACCAATGGCGATTAAAAAACCGCCTGCAAAAACAAAGTATGGATTTAATGTGTAAAGATAGAAACCAAACATTGAAAAAACAACTGCAAACAATATTATTTCTCTTCGCCCAACTCTGTCAGACATTTTTCCAACAACAGGAGCCACTAAAATACTTATTAAAGGAGTTATTGAAAATATTATACCGAGCATTATATTTGAAAAACCCAAACTTTTAAAATAAGGGCTTAAAATAGAAGAAAACATAGAGTAGCAAAAAGCAATCAGAAATTGCGAATAAATCATGAAATTTCTTTTTTTCTGGATTTCTAACGGAGTTAGTATTGCTCTATTTTCTAGCATGATTCATTTGTAGCACAACACATATATAAATAAGAGGGGTTTCAATTGCGATATGACGACTTATTGGACATTAGTTAAAGAAGTAATTCATAGAGCAGACATATTGCTAGAAGTATTAGATGCAAGATTACCAGACGAAACAAGAAATCCTGAATTAGAACAAAAAATAAAAGAAATCGGAAAAAAAATTATTTTTGTTTTGAATAAATCTGATTTAGTTTCACAAGACATAATGGAAAAAGAGAAAAAACGATTGCAGAAAATAAATCCTGCAGTATTTGTAAGTTCTAAATTACATCAAGGAACAAAAATGCTGCGTGAAGAGATTCTTAAGAATGTTAGTAAAGATCAAATCAAAGTTGGAGTTTTAGGGTATCCAAACGTTGGAAAAAGTTCTATAATTAATGTGTTGAAAGGAAAAAAAAGTGCACCAACATCATCTTTTTCTGGCTATACTAAAGGTTTGATGGATGTTCGCATTACGAGCAGAATTATGTTAGTTGATACTCCAGGAGTTATTCCTTTTATGGAAAGGGATGAATTTAAGCACGCTTTAATTGGAACAAAAAATGTTCAACAAATAAAAGATCCAGAAAATGTTGCGATTGAAATGATATCATATTTAGAAAAAAGAGGAATTAATGTTGCTAAATTTTATAATTCTAAAAAAGGAAAAGATGAATTAGAAACTTTGGAAAATATTGCAATATCGCGTAATGTTTTGATGAAGGGAGGAATTGCTGATACTGAGAAAATGTCTAAAATAATTATTAAAGACTGGCAAGAAGGGAAGATGAGAATATAAACAAATCATAAAAAAAGAAGAATCGAATCTTAGTAAGCCACCTTCTGTACATCTTCGTAATCGCTTTCGCAATCGAACAGATGTTCCCAACATTTAACTAAGCGTTTAATTAAACTTGCATCCAACCATCTGTTTCTCGTCTCAACTTTCCCCATAAACATAGTCGGTTTGTTAACTCAACACAATTGCTTGCGTCTTCTAAACCTCATTCCGAATATGGGAAGTACCGTTTCTGTGAAACAGCTATCTTTTCAGACACTCTTAGAGTGGTCTTAATGGATGGGCGGACTTTCCTCAGCAAAAGCCGAAGTTGGGTAAAGATCCTACCTTCTTCTTATGAACCTAATCTCTTGTTTTACTAACTTCATCTCTTCTGTTTGGTTTCTTATGACCTCTTTAAGCTCTTCTTTAACATTTTCTTGAACAGCTAACATAACAACCATAAGCACAACAAAGAGCCATAAAAAAACGTTTGACACAACATTCCAGCTCAGTACAGCACCTTCAAATGAAGCCATTTTCTGAATTAATGCATAACCTAATACCACGATTAATATACCTACAACCAATAAAACCTTTTCAAAAAAGGTCGTTTTTCTTCTCAAACTACCACCCCTTCATGCAATTTAAGAAGGATTGGTATTTAAAGGTTTCTTTCATTTTTCAGAAAAAAAGCAAAAAATGAGCACAATGTATAGCTTTAAATACACCCTCTTTAGATTAATGTTTATGGGATGGATTTTGAGATACTTAAAGAATACTGGAGTAGATTTGATTAAAGATATTGCTGACCATATACAGATCATATCTTTGCAAGAAGAATTAGATGTAATGGAGAGAAGAAAAAAAAGATTTGAGAATATTGAAACCAGAGCATCTCTTTTGTTGAGTAATTTAGAAAGAAGATTTATGTTTGACGAATTTAATAAAGCCACACTAATAAAGGATTATGTAAACGATGATAAAAAAGACGGTAGAAAATTTGATCCTTCAACTATTTTAGAATATTGCCATAGGAGAATTGTTATGGATAGATATCTTTGTCATTTTGGGTTTTCTTATATCTCTGATCAAATAGAAGTTGCATATCAGGAATTTATTAACAAAAATACTCCAACAAGACCAAATCAGGCAGCATAAACATCTACTTCAATAAATGATTTTCCTTTCTTTAAAGTTATTGTTCTTATCAATTTAAAATATTTTTTTGTTGCGGTTTCTCTAAAAAGAGGATTTGATATAGCATAAATCTTCCCTTCCTTCTTCAAAACATATTCTGAATTATAAAAGAACTCTTCGTACTTCTTTTTAATATCTCTATGATTTGCCCTGTGTGGAACTTCTGGATTTGTAACAATCACTTCAATCGAATTTTCTTTCATTTTTACATCCAACCATTCTGCATCGATTTTAGATGTATCTATATAATCTTTAATTCCTGCAATTATTGAATTCTGTTTTGTTGCTTTAACATTGCTTAACTGATTGTCAAACGCATAAATTGTTTTTTGTGATTTGATATTGATTTCTCTTTTAGGTTGATTGACATCTAATTCATAATCATTTTCTTCATTATTTGATTTCGATTTACGTTTAACATCTTCTTTAATTCTTTCTTTATCAATCTCTTCTAAATAAGTTCTGTCAATAAATCTTCCAAACTTTTCTTTTCTGAAAAAATTTATAGGAAATTTGGATTTTATAAATGCCGCTTCAATCGCGATTTCGCCAGAATGCGAAAAAGAATCCATCAAAATTTGTTTTCCATCATATTCAGCAATTTTTAGTAAAATATATGCTAAAGTTCCTTTTATAGATTTTGGATGACTATAAACTCTGTAATCCCTTTTGGATAAATCCAAATTTGCATAATTATAACCAATATAACATTTATTATTGTAAATATATACAAAAACTTCAATGTCTGGCGAATTTAGATTGACTTTAGTTTCTATTTTTTCTTTGTTATTTTTATTGTTTTTTTCTATTGATTCTAAAATAATTTCACCAACACTAGGCTCTACATCTTTTGATGAGAAAGATTGTTCTCCGATTCTTAAACAAGTTACTCTAAATGTGTTATTATTTAATTCTTTAAAATCTAATTTTGAGATTTGATTTAATTCTTCGAATGACTCTAAATTAAAATAATCTATCAATTCAATAACGTGGGAAAAAGATTGTCCTAAATAAGCTAGTTTTGTATAAATCTGCATAAATAATTCTTTATTTTCCTTTTCAGAAATATTTTTGTTTTCTTTAATTTCCGCAATACATGTTGAAGGTCCTATTCTAGAATCTGCTTTAATCAAATCTTTAATTTCCTTCTTCATAATCTCTTCTGCGCCTTCATATGAGATTGTTAGGAGTTTCATGTTAAATATATTAGAATTGACAGTTGTTTATAAATCTCAGTATATATTTTATATAAGTATAATAATCGAAAATATATAGTAACTATTCTTTTTAAAAAAATAAGAAAAATCGGACTAAAAATCCGAAAGAGACTACCAGTCGAATAGTAAAATAACAATGATATATATAAAACTTATGCTCATGCCATCGTCGCGTAACTTGGTTATCGCGCCGGACTAATAATCCAACGGGGACTACCAGTTCCTATGAGGGTTCAAATGTCAATCCCATGACTGGATTTCCCTCCGGTGGCGTTGAAAGCGACCGCTTCGGCGGTCGTTTGTTTTTATATCAATTTGAAGAATTAAAATCTTTCAAAATCCCTTCAGGAAAGTAATCATTTTTGCTCTGCTTATGACCATTTGTAGAAGGAATTTCAACGAGCCAAATTTCCCCTTTTTTTATCATAAAGATTTCTCAAAGTTAAGTAATGCTTCGTCACTTAAAACATCCCATAATTCAAATTCTTTTTCAAGTTTCATTTTATCCCTTCACTACACCAATTGGTCTGACTCTCGCAACAAGATTTCCAATGCCTGCATCATGTGAGACTTTAACAACTGCATCAACATCTTTGTATGCTTGTGGTGCTTCTTCAACTATACCTTTCCAAGAACGTGCTTTAACTATAATATTTCTCTTCTTTAATTGTGCAGTAATTTCTTCCGCATTAAATTCTTTTGTTGCCGCTGTTCTAGACATAACCCTTCCAGCTCCGTGAGCAGTTGATCCAAAACTAATATCAAACGCATCTTTTGTACCAACTAAAACATATGACGCAGTTCCCATACTTCCAGGAATTAAAACTGGCTGTCCTGTTTTTTTATATTTTTCACTTAATTCTGAACTTCCTGGAGGAAAACTTCTTGTAGCTCCCTTTCTGTGAACCCAAACTTTTTTCATTTTTCCATCAATATTATGTTCTTCTAATTTCGCTATATTATGACAAACATCATATACTAATTTAATATCTTCCATTTTTGTATTAAACACTCTCTTAAATGCTTCTCTGATTTTGCATGCTATTAAGTGTCTGTTAAGAAATGCATATTTTTCTGATGCGTTAATAGCAACAAGATAGTCTTTTGCTAACTGTGAATTAATATCTGCATAAACTAAATCTCGATCCGGCAAAGATTTCATCATTTCAGGATTTGCTTTCTCCATTTTTCTAATATAGTCAGAACAAACTTGATGGCCTAAACCTCTAGAACCACAATGTATCATCACAACAACTTGTCCTTCTTCTTTTATATTAAATGCATCTGCTGTTTTTTTGTCGTATATTTTATCCACAAATTGTATTTCCATAAAATGATTTCCCGCGCCTAAAGAACCTAATTGACCTTTGCCTCTAGCTTTTGCACTTTCAGAAATTTTAGATGCATCAGCTTTTGGAATACACCCATTAGATTCGCAATTTTCAATATCTTCCTTAGAACCATAACCTTTTTTGACTGCCCAAGAAACCCCTTCATTACAAACTTCATCTAATTCTACTAAATCAACGGACAATATTCCCCCCTTACCAACTCCACAAGGAACTAATGCAAACATCACATCAAGAAGTTCATTTATTTTATTTTCAACATCTCCTCTCTTTAAAGGAGTTGTTAATAATCTGACTCCGCAATTAATATCGAAACCAATTCCTCCTGGAGATATAATTCCTGTTTCTGCATCAAAAGCAGCTACGCCACCTATAGAAAATCCATAACCCATGTGTGCGTCAGGGCAAGCTATAGCATATTTTTGTATGCCGGGCAAAGTTGTAACATTTCTTACTTGATTTAAAGAAGTTTCATCAATAGTTTCTAATATTTCTTTGTTAGCAAAAATCCTTCCAGGAACTCTCATATTTCCTTCTTTAGGGATTTCGTATATATTGTCTGTGATTTTTATAAGCTTTTTTTTTAGTTCTAAATTGAGATTCATTTCACACGCCTCAAATGTCTAAAACTGCTTGAACTGTCCACAACCCTTTTTCTTTCTTTACAAACATATCGTGATAAGTTACTGCTTTAATATCCCCATTAGTTTTATAATTTTTGGAAGAATCACCTTTTGCTGTACAATTTAGTTTGAAAAAGTCCGCTGCTAATTTTTCAATTTCAACTTCTAATTCTGCAAGTAAAAAATCTTCAGTATCCATTAGAACTATAAATTTCTCTAAAAAATCATATAACAAAGATTGCAAATCTTCTGAATCAATTTCAAAATTAAAAGTCTTTTTTGGTTTAACTTCTTTAGAATCTATAATTATTGAGAACATTCCTATTACTGCGTTTTTGAAAACTTCGTTTAAATCTTTTCCATAAGCTTGGAATTTAGCATCTGCAGTGTGATCTAAGATTTTGTATTGTTCCATATTCAATCTTATTTAAGAGATGTATATAAGGGTTGTGTAAGAAAAGTTAGTATTCCATCAGCTTAGAAAAATCGAATTCATCCTCTTCTTCAACTTCTGCTTTTGTTTTTGCTTTGGCCTTTTCTTTAGGCTCATTTACAACTTTATTTTCTGGTTGCTTTTCTTCTTCCTTATTTTCGTCAAAGAAAGAAAAATCTGAAAAATTAGATTCATCACTTACTTCAGGAGAAGCATCTTGACTTTGAGAGTCACTTCCATAAGCTGATTTAGATTTTTTAATAATTTCTTCTCTTGCGATTTCTGTTTGGAACGCAACATTATCACCCAACAAATTCATTAACATCTTAACAATATGCCTAATTTCTTCTTCAGAATCCTTGTTTGTGTCGATTTCAATCTTCATATTCAGCCCCTTTAATTTTTTATACTAATAACCTTAATATATCTTTACTTATCCAATTATTGTTCCCATAAACTTCTGATTATATAAACATTTCTCTAGGTCATCAAGTTTGCTTAATATAATTATCTTAATATTTGATTCCCTACAAATTTTTGCTGCCTTGTGATCCATGATGAAATGCATGCCAGGCTTTGATTCAATCTTAGATATAAATTTGTCATAAAAATCCTTGTGAGATATTTTTCTTATGAATTTCGCATTTGGATTAGTTTTTGGATCTTTGTCATACAAACCTTCAACGTTTGTAATATTTATGAATAAATCTGCTTTAATTTTTTGTGCAATTTCTGCAGCAGTCCCATCCGTCGTAGAACCAGGAATTATACCTCCAACAAAAGTTATTTTATTTTCTTTAAATTTCTCATCAAATTCGTCATAATCACGAGGAATAAAAATTCTTTTTTGATGATCTTTTGTAAAGAACGATTCAACAAACGCCGCATTCAAATAAGTTGTATAAACTCCAATTTGGCTTTGGTGATAAGAATCTATTTTTTCTTTTTTTAACGTATCCATATAAGTTCTTGCCGTCTTTCCTCCACCAATAACAACAACAAATTTGTCTTTAAATGCGTCAATCACTTTTTTGAAGTGTTTAATATATTCTGTGTTTATGCTATCTTGAATTAAAATTGAACCACCTAAAGAAATAACTATTTTTCTCATGTGACTAAGAAATGTAAATCAGTATATAAATGTCGCGATTAGAGTAATTTAATGTTTTACACTCTAATCGCGAGCATGTTCAAGAACCACTTGTAATATAAATGTATAAAGTGGTTCTCGACAAGTTTGTCAGAGGTATATAATGGTGTTGTTTATTTAATTTTAATCATTCTTCAGAGATAAACTATCTTTATATACTTCTGTGTATTCATTTTTTGCATGATAAATGGTTTGTGTGAGAGTTTAATAAGAAAGATGGATGATAGTAAGGCGAAAAAAGTTCTTGAAGAAATAAGATTCAATGTTAGAGAGGATGAGATAAAAGTTCTTAATCAAATATGTTGGCAAATTGCATATGATAGAGATACATGCAAGACATATGGAATAAATTATGGTGAAATTTATAATAATATGAATAAAGTTAGACTCGCTTCATATTATGAATATGTAAAAGCACTTGACTTGTTTGAAGTTACTGGAAGACATAAAAAGAATATAATTATTGTTGAAAGAAATGGTGTTCAAAGAGCTGTTGTTAGAGCTGCTTAACTCATATTCTGATAATTCTTAAAGATAATATTTTCTGCTTCTTTGGAAAGGATTTTTTTCATCTTCGCTATTTTTTCTACGGTAAATTTAACATTTATTGGTTCATTTATTTTATCTTTTTCTGGACCTAAATATGGTGAGTCTGTTTCAGTCAATAATTGGGACAAAGGAGTTTCATTCACAATCATTTGCATTTGTGAAGATCTTTCTAAATTTGCAGTTATTGAGAAGCTCCATTTGTTGTCAACAATTTTTTTCACAAGTTTCTTTGAACCACAAAAACAATGCATTATGACCTTCTTTGGCTTTTCTTGCTCTAATGTCTCTACAACGTCTTCTTCAGCTTTCCTTGAATGTATGATTAAAGGTTTGTTGAATTTTTTACCTAACTTTATTAGTTTTATAAAAAGTTTTTTTTGTTCATTTCTTTGAGTTTTTGTTTCATCTCTTACAACAAAATAGTCTAAGCCAATTTCTCCTATACCAAAAATAGGTTTCTTAGTTGATTCTTTGGACTTTATTGTTTTTTCTATCCATTTTAGTTCTTCTTCTGGCAAAAAGTCTGTGTAACCCAAATTATAACCAAAATCCTCTAATTCCTTCTTTAAAGCTGTTAATGGGTATATTCCTAAAGCAGCCTTAATATTTTGGTGTTTTTTTGTGATTTCTAAAGCCCATCTGTTTGTTTCGGGGTTTATGCCATTAGTTACAACAAACATATTCTTAGATCTCTCTAAAACTTCGTTTAGATTCTTAGCCAGCAAATGGTGGTCTAAATGCGCATGCACATCGACTAACATAAATTAAAGAAAAGAAATAGAGGTTTTAAGGTTATCCCTTGATTAAGTGCAACTTGTCAAAATTATTAACACCAAAATAATCTGCAGTATAAGCTAGAGCTCTTGAGGCATCAAAAAGTTTACAGCTATGAATGCCAATAGTAAAGTACAAACTCTCAGGCCATGCGTGAATATCAGCACGACTCTCTCGCAGACCGACTACTGACCTAATCACTAGTGGACCATTAGTATATGTATCTCCTAAAGCTAAGGATGTTAAACCTGACATACTAGGATTATCTCCAACTCGATCCGTAAATGGCCCTCTAATTTTGGTCATACCAATTTCTTTCAGTAATCCTTCCAAAAAACTATCATAATATCCATCATTATTAATCAAACTTGAATTCAAAACGTGTGCTTTAGAAATTAAGTGCAAATCTTCACCAATTACTGGAGGCTCATACAAATCAATCCAAGTAGCTTCCCGTTCTAAAAAACGAGAAATGTACCTTTCAGCTTCATTTCGGTCATATGGCGTTCCCAGAACACTTAAATCCAAACTTAAACCCGCACATGGCATAAATTTGTTCAATCTTCTTTTTGACTTTTTTTGTATTATACTTTCCGTTGCTGTTCCCTGCATTTATATTTGTCACCGAACGGGATTTATTTTCTCCAACCCTAGCTGGAGT
>CAYJUR010000033.1:0-8655 GCA_964373405.1 uncultured Methanosarcinales archaeon
CTATTGGGAAACAAGATATGGATTAAATCCTTTATTCCCTGGTGATGCAAATGGTGATTTAGACGAAGATGGATTGTCTAATGTTGAAGAATATAATGAAAAAACAGATCCTACAAATGAAGATACTGATGATGATGGTTACTCAGATTATGATGAATTATATAAATATGACCAAAAATACGATCCGTCAAATCCTGAAAGTCATCCTCCATCAAAATCAATATATTATATTATATTTCTGTTAGTCTTTGGTCTTGCAGGTTATGGAGTATACAAAGGATATCAAATATATTTATTAAAACAAACAACAACTCAAGCTACGCAAATTCCTAAGGTTGAAACGAAACAAGAAGAACTTCTGACAAGGTGGGAACTACAGAACAAAATAAGAGATTTAACAACGGATGTTTCAAAAAAATATCAGAGACGGCAAGCAATTAAATCGAAAAAACAAGAAATCACAGATAGATTGTTTAGTACAAAACCCCTAAAGACAATGAAAAATTTAGATAAAACAGAAACAGTACCAAAAGATAAAAGACTTAAAAAGTTGGACGACATTATTAAATCTAAAAATATAAACAAATCAAGTTTTGATGAATTAGATAATTTAGCAAAAGGCAAAAAGAAAAAATCGCAGTTTGACAAATTAGATGAATTGAGGAAAAAATGAAAAATAAAAGCACAAACAAAAAATCCCAAATACAAGGTGAAGTAATTATATATATTTTAGCAGTAATTATTGCATCGTTTATACTCATTTATGGATATGGTGCGATTAAAAATTTAGTTTCAACTCAAGAGGATATTTTAATTGTAACATTTAAGGAAGATGTTAGATCCGAAGTTACAAAGAAGTCATATGAATTTAAGAATATAAATTTAATCAAATATCAAGTACCTCAGAATTTTGATGAAGTCTGTGTTGTGGATTTGAAAAGATTCCAAGATTCCTATGTTCTTGCGTCCCTGTCTTCAAATACTTTAATACACGATAGTGTGAAAGACGGAGTTAAAAGAAATATATTTCTTGTTGATGACGGAGTTATGAGGGATGGTTTTTACGCAGGAAATTTGGCTCCTTTAAATGGATACGAATGTATTCAGGTTTATTCTGGCGAAATTAGCTTAAAATATGAAGCATTAGGAAAAGAGGGTGTGAAAATATCTGAGTAAAAAAGGAAACATAATGAGTACAAAATGAAAACAATTAAAAAATCAAAATATATAAATTCGAAATTATATAAAAAAGCAGTAATTCAAGTCCAACTTAATTGGATTTTTGTTACAATTATTGGCGCAATCATTTTATTTTTTTTCATAACTATAGTTACTAAACAAAAAGACATTTCTGAAACACAATTAACTAATGAAATTGTTAGAGATTTGAATGATTTAATAACTGGTGCACAAGTTGCGACAGGTGGGGCATCCGAAATTCCTATTCCGGATATAGAATTAGAATTTGCGTGCAACGAATATCGTGTAAATAATCAAAGATTGCCCATAGGTTCAAGAATAGTGTTTGGAACATCTAAAATTGAAGATAAATCTGTCGTTGTTTGGAGTGTTCCTTGGAATTTGCCATACAAAGTTACGGATTTTCTTTTCATAACTGCTCCTAATATTAAATACGTGTTTGCATATGATTTTGATAGTCCTAAAGCACAAAATTATCACGATATTTTTTTAAATTATATTCCTGATCAAATAAATAAAATCGAAGTTGATATTGATAACGAATTTAATATAGATTTTCCAGATGAGAATACTTACAAAATAAAAATTATTTCAATTGGTAGTACCATACCTCGTCCTCCAGATTTTGCATATGATGACAAAACAACAATAGTAGTTGTTCCAAGATATAATTCTGATATAGATCATTTTACAGATCCTCTTGAGTATTTTCAATTCGACAAACGAAGAAAAAATTTTGTTTCTTCTGGAAATACAACGTTTATAGACAAATCATCTTTAATGGGTGCTATGTTTTCAGATAATATTGAAGATTACAAATGTGTTATGAACAAAGTCTTTCAAAATCTTAACGCTTTGAACAAAGTTCATATGCAAAGAACAAATATGCTTGTCAGTGCTAATTTGCCTACAAATTTGTACCAAGATTCATTACCATATTTTCAATCAATTGAGGAGTCGACACAAAATCCTAAGTTGTGGGAAACAAATGTTGCAAATGTTTTCAATTCGGCAAAAGAATTAGATAGACAAAATTCGAGGATAGAGCAAATGTCATTACCTTTATTATACTAAATTTAATGTTGACTGGTGATAAAATGAAAACATCAAGAAGAGCCCAAATCCAAACGATGGAGACTATTGCAGTTCTGTTTATATTCTTCATACTTATAGGATTAGGTTTAATTTTTTATGGTTCATATCAAAAAGGTAAATTAAATATTAAATTGGTAGAAATACAATCTTCTAAAAGCATTCGTCTAGCACAAACAGTCCTCAATCTTCCAGAACTTGCATCAACAAGAAAAGGAGTTAGTGGTTCTTATGTGATTGATGAGCTTAAATTAGATTCTCTTAAATTTGTTATAGACAATAATCAAGAATTAAGGTATGGTCTTTATCAGCAAAAATTCGGCAATAGTAAAATCATTGTTAGAAAAATCTATCCTATAAATCAAGAATGGGAGATTTATGAGAATCCTATTGAAGAAATAAAATCCCAGTATTCATTTTTTATTCCAATCTCAATTTACGAACCCTTAAACCTTCCATCAGGAACATATTCATATGGGTTGTTAGAGGTGACTTATTATGGATGATGATTTATGGAAAATATCTCAAATGAAATTAGACAAAAAAGCCCAAACTGAAATAGTTGGTTTAGTTATAATTGTATTAATTATATCTGTAGCAATGATGTTTTTATTATTTTTTGTTACAAGAGGAAATAATGATGATTCGGTAAAAACTTTTGATAATGAACTTCACGCATACAATACAATAGTTTCTATAATACAAACAAATACGGATTGCAGAAAATACACATTTTCAGATTTAATAAAACAATGTGTGCTTTTGCCATCACAATATTTGCAACAAGATTGTAATCCAGAACCTATTACAACATGCGAATTTGTTGAAAGAGAAATATCTGATATATTAGAACAATCACTAAAGTTAGTTAATGAAGAATATAAATTTTATATTTATACTGAATTGGAGCAAACTCCCATCATAGATATTCGTTCGGAAAACGCAGACACCTTATGCCAATCCAAAGTAACAAGTGCAACTCAACCTATACGTTATGGAGCAGGTGATTTGTTTGTGACCTTAGATGTTTGTGGGTGATGAAAATGAAAAAGCAAAAAAAAGCTATAGCTTTGCAGGAATTGATGTATGTTATTTTAGTCTTAATTGCAATCTTTTTTACTGTATTGATATTTGTTAAGACAGGAAAAATATTCAAATGAAAAAAATAAAAAGAATGGAAAAAAAGGCATCTGTAATGAGTATTGAAGTGCTTGTTGGCACAATTTTAGTTCTAGTTATAATTTTTTCTTTAACATTTTTTACAATAGATTCGACACAAAAAGCCATAGACAAAACTGAAAGAGATTTGTGTCTTGCATCTGTAAAAAGAGCAGAATCTTTAAGGCTATTGAAAGGCGATTCAATTGTTCCTATAGATTGTAGGACGAGGTTTGTTGAGATTAAAGAAGGAACAAAAAAGTCAAAACGAAAAAATAATCAATTTACATATGAAGTAGATACCCAAAAAGAACTAATGAAAGTTTTCGCTGATGAAATGGCAGGTTGTTGGTATGAAATGGGCTCTGGAGATGTTAATATGTTTGGAAATTTTGATAGTGATAAAAGATGCGTGATATGTTCAGAAATTTCTATTGACCCAAAATTAGCGGTAAAATATAAATCAGTCGGTTTGGAAGGAGATTCTTTTCAAGACTTTTTGAGAGAAAATAAATTTTCTACTCCTATATTTCAAGCCAAATACTCTGAAGTTTTGAAAATTGAAGAAGGAATAGTTGGTTCAGGAGAAGTTGGTGGGCAAAAAAGTTTTCCTAACATAGTGATTTCAGATGCAGGAGGCGCAATACCTTACTCAGTGATTTTTTCAATGTATAACAAAAATCAATTATACGGAAGTGTTGGAGGTTCTGCATTGGTTTCAGGTTTGGTATGTATAGGTGGCGCAGCAATAGCAATTAAGACACTAGGAATTGGCATTCCTGTAGCGATAGCAGCTTGTACCGGAGTAACTACAGCAGGCACTACGGCAGGAATAGTATATAATAATATAAGAACAGATGAAAAAGGAGTTCAATACTATCCTGCGTGGTATATAAAACCAGCAGCGGAAGCAGTTGAAGCAGGTTGTAGTCAGTTGTACTGAGAGAAAAATGAACAAAAAATCAGAAATAGAGTTAAGGACAATACTTTTACTAGTCCTATGTGCAGTCTTCTTGTTGTGGTTTAGTTTGTGGCTTTATCAACAAAATGATTCTCAAGAATCATTTAAAGAAAATGTTGAATGTAAATTATCTGTTAAAGCTTCTGCACAAACTAATAATCCCAGTTTAATAGATTGTCCAAGAGAATACATAAAATTGTCTAATAAAAATGAAAAAGATGTAGAAAACGCAAAACACAAAATTGCGCAATCTTTATCTATATGTAAAAATCAATATTCAGAAGGAACGCAGGAATTATTTAAGCATATTGATGGCGATTTTTGTGGAATATGTGATGTTTATGAATTTGAAGATGATAAATATATAGCAAATTTTGACGATTATTTAATGACTCACAATGTTTCATTACCCGGAGTTAAAAAAATGTTTTATGCCGAATATTTGAGTGGTGTCAATATGAATTCAGGCGTTTTAAAAAGCTACAAAAACAATCCCTTATACGAAGTTAACTTAGATCCTCATAAAAAGTATACCTCCGTTTTTGTGTATTCAAAAGATTCCTTCTTTTTAGCAAAACACAATCTTCAAAGAATTGCAAATGAGTTTCCTCAACCAATAAAAATCGCAATTGAAATCAATTCTTTATTTTTAGGTTATAGTCCTGGAGCAGATTGGACAGCGGGAACAATGTTAATCCCTTTTAATGAAGAAGATTTGAAGAAGAGCTGTGAATATCTGGTTGGGTAAATTCAACTTTTTCAGTTAAGCTTATAAAATCATTAATCAAACAACATAATATGATAATAGCTTTAATCGCGCACAACATATATAATCTTAAATACAATTTTATTAGATACAAAAAAGGAGAAATATCAGTCAACACAATAATTGGCGTAGTTATTTTACTAATTACTTTATTTATATTATTGGCAATAATTATGAAAAGAGGCGAAAGGATGCAGGATATTTGGTCTAGATCTCCTTTCGGATGAAAAATGAATTTGATAGATATATTGATATATGTTGTGATTGGATTAGTAGTGCTTGGGATTATAGTGGGGTATACATCTGGCAAATTCGATAAAGTAAATAAAGTGGAAGAAGACTTAATTAATAAAACATTAGAAGACCCTTTTGCGATTACTGGAGATTCTGTAAAAGAAAGTGATTTGAAATCCGAGTCAAACAATTTTAACATTGGAAAAAACAAACAAAAGCAGAACTCATTTCCTTATTTTACCATACATAAAAACATCAATATATTTTCCATTCTTTAAGAAATGTTTTTTCAACTTTCCCTCCAGTTTAAATCCGCATTTTTCTAAAACTCTTGCAGATGCTTTATTGTGGCTAAAAACATAACCATAAATCCTTTTCAGCTTCATTTTTTTAAATCCATAAATAGTTGCTTGTTTTACGGCTTTTGTCATTATTCCCTTGCCCCAATAATCTTTGGATAGCCAATACCCTATCTCAGCCCTTTTATTTTTTCTATCTATTTTATGGAATCCAACAGAGCCTATAACTTCTCCATTAATATCAATTGCAAAATTGACTGACTTAGGTTCATCTAATTTAGAATTCCGTTCACATCGTTTTATCCATTTATTCGCATTTTCCAATGTATATGGATGAGGTATTGAAGATGTGTTATTAAAAATCTCTTTATGATTAATATTTTTAATAATCGATTTCTGATCGCCTTCCTTAAATTTTCTCAATACGAATTTCATTGTTTTATTCGTGTTTATTGTTTGAGTTTAAATAGATGTCTGAAGCTAAAACTGAATTCTACCACAGATACATTTAAATACAACAAATCAATTTATGATTTAAGAGGTGTATATAGATGAAAAAAGCACAATCGTTATCAATAAATACAATAATAATCGCGATTTTAGCAATACTTGTTCTTGTAATTGTTGGAGTCATATTCACAGGAAGAGCAGGTTTATTCGGAAGAGAGATTGCTCAAGGATGTGTTGCTAATGGCGGAATTTGTATGACCGCACAAGAATATGCTGACAGATATGACAGTAAGGGATATTATGGCAACCCAGATTATATTTGTCCCCAAGAATCAGGAAAAGTATGTTATATTCCAGATGCTGTAGCTAATAGAGGCTAATTTTTCATTTTTTTTATAATTTTTTCTCAATAACTTTATATACAAATCCTTCTTATTGAAGTCCATGAACAAAAAAGGAATGGATTTGCCAATTAATGTAACAGTTCTTATGGTAATCGGATTAATCGTTCTTGTTGTAGTTATATTGTTGTTTCAAAATACTATGTCCAAGTCAAGCAAAAAGCTAGAGGGTGTCACAAATCCTTTTGAGATAAAATCTAAGTGCTTGAATTGGGAAAAACACAGTTTTACAAGTTATGACGATTGTGTACAAAAATGTACAGATTCTCCAGATTCATATAAAGAAGCGTGTTTCTATAGCTAAATTTAATTTTTATAAACTTCTGTATTTTCAAGACTCGATTCATACTTAACTTACTATTCAAATGGCTTACGCCTAATTACAATCATAACTATTAACTAAATTTATGAAATAATGAGATTTTGGCGTTAGCCCTGAAAAAATGAAATTTAGAGGGAAAGCTAATTTTTCATCTATTTTTTTATTTTCAAGATTGATTTATTTAGATATAGGGATAACATTTATAATCCTCAAAATCCCACTATGTAAATATGAACAAAAGAGGCGATATTACGGCATTTTCTCTATTGGAACTAGGGTTGGTTGTTTTATTTATAATATCTGCAATAATTATAGGAATTGCTTTAGGGAGATTATTTAATCCCTCCCAGCAGGGTAATTTTGAATCATTCAGAACTCTTACAGAAGGAATTGATATTTTGTTAGATTCTGAAGAAGACAAATGTTGGGAGCATTTTTTAATAACTGAAGGTAATTCACTAGTTGGTTTTGGAAAAGAACAATCGCAAGTAAAAAGAATTGATAATTTGTGGCGTACTGAAGATAGTTTTACTGGTTCTATAGCAGACTATTTGGCGCCAGACGAAGTTATAAATAGACCTGAACAAAAATGCGAGCATAGTTCTTCTTGCTTAGTTATGTGTAATGTTGATTCTGGAGCGAATGATGCTGCCCAGAAAGGAGACTGTAATGGTCGTAAATTGTTAGATGTAAAAAAATATCCTAAAGTCAAAGAATTTAAACTAACAAGGGAAACATATAATCCTGATGCAGCAAATTTGGCTGGTCTTTCGGATTTATTATATTTAGGAATTGAAACAGATTTAGAATATTTTTTGATTGTTAAAGACGGCAAAAAAGATGATTACACAATAGTTTTGGCAAGGCCAGAGCACGTTATAGGTTTAGATCCTACAAGAAATTTCAAAAACTGCCATAATTTGAAAGCCATAAGTGGCAAAAAAAGTGATACTGAAGAGTATTAATTAATTCGACACAAAAATGGAAACGATGAAATTAAACAAAAAATCCCATATTACGGCAAAAACAATTGGGATAATGTTTGACATTCTTTTAATTTTACTACTTTTAGTTATAGGATTGGCACCAATCAAAGCTTTAACAGAAAATCTCGAAGTAAAGCAACAACATATCCTTCAAGATTCGAAAATAACTGCTATATTATCACAAACATCTCAAGGAATATTGGCAAATCCTTTTGACATAATATATGATGAATCAACACTTTCAATTAAAGAAGGAGAAATTATATCTAATATTAAAAGCAAACAACCCGTTGCTGGAGACAAAACACAGCGCATATATCCACAAAAAGATTATTATGCATATAACGATTATTTAAATTTTGAGTCTCAAGCAGAGTTTGTACAAAAATTAGTAATAACCAAAAACAACAACAATCTCAAATTTTCGGAACTTTATAATTTTAAAACAACTGATTTTGATTGTGACTATTACAAACAAATAGATACTACAAACTCTCTATCAAATGTCAAAATATATATTGATGCTGGTCATGGGGGAGATGATAAAGGACTAAAGGACGAAAACACATTTACTTTGAACACAGCAAAACAAGTACATTCTTGGTTAGGTGGAAATTTGGGGTCGAATAAAATTAGTTTAACAAGAGAAGAAGATACAAAATTAGAACAATCTGTGAGAGATGAATTTTACGGGGATATGTTTGTATCAATACATAACAATCATGATGAGAAAGACAAAATAATAATATCAAATCCTTTGCCTACAAATAAAAAATTAGCTTGCTT
>CAYJUR010000034.1:0-8316 GCA_964373405.1 uncultured Methanosarcinales archaeon
AAATCTTTGATTTTCATGAGCTTTGCTTTTTGTAACATTCATCACCAATGCTAAATACTGAAGGACATAAATTGTGTTCTAAATTTATTTTGATAACTTTCATAGATGTCGAATGTCCTTCAGTAGTAGTTGAGGGCATGTTTTAGAATGTTAATCATGTCCTCAACTAAAGCAAGGTGTTTTCTGGTTTTTAAATATAAAAACCAACACAAAATCTTTATAAAGAGAAGCAAATCTAATCAAGGAATGGCTGTTACACAAACAAGATCAAATAGAAAATTTACGGGCGGAAAATTAAACGATTACAGAAAGAAAAGAGTATTTGAACTAGGATCAATGCCCATAAAAACAGATATTGGAGCTACAAAAAGAGTAGTTTATAGAGGAAGAGGCGGTTTTAAAAAGCAAAAATTGCTTAGAACAGATGTTGTGAATTTGATTGGTAAAGACGGCAAATGTAAAATCGCAAAAATTAAAACGGTTGTCAAAAATCCAGCAAACCAAAATTTTACAAGAAGAAACATTATGACAAAAGGAACAATTATTGATACTGACGCTGGACAAGCTGTAGTAACTTCTAGACCTGGACAAACAGGAACATTGAACGCAAAATTGTTGTGATTTACTATGCCTACTACTGTACCTACTCCAAAATACTCACAAAACAGAAATGTTTAAATATTGACTTCTTTTTTATTAATTTATGAAAGGCAATTTGTGGGGAAAACTAATTTATGCCATCGGTTTATTAGGACTTTTAGCATTATTACTAAATTACTTCAATATTTACAGACTAGTTGGAGTTTTGGCATATTTTGTTATAGGACTTTCAGTTCTAAATAATCAGAGAATGATGTCGTTGTTCTACTTATGTTCACTTTTAGTATCTTTATATTTGTCATTTAATTCAAAAATACTACTTGTTATGCTACTATTATCATTGATTTTTGCAATTGGATTATTAGTTTCATTGTTATCAATTGGTGGGAATAATAAAAACATAAATAAAAAAAGAAATAAAAGAAATAAAAGAAATAATAAAACAATGAGTAATACAAATGACAATTCAAATAATTTTATGGATCATTCAGAAAGCACAAACGAAGTAATTAAAAGAGAATTAACAAAAGACCCTAAAGTTGAAGTTTATTACAATGCAAATGAATCCAAAAATTTAAAAAATTCAGATATCAAAAAAACTGAATCTAAAGAAGTTAAAAAAGAAACAATAGAAAAAATAAAAATAAAAAAAATTTCGTCTAAATCTTCAGCAAAAAAGAAAAAGGTAAAGAAAGTAAAAAGAAAAAAAGTTAAATCAAAAATTAAATCCAAACCAAAAAAGATATCTAAAAGAACGAAAACAAAAACTAAATCAAGAAGATAATTTAGATAATTTATTTTTTCTACTATTCAATTTTTTGTCATTGACCCACAAGTATGCTATTATAGAAAGTATTCCTAAAGTAATCGCCATATCCGCAATATTAAAAATAGGCCATATTCTTAAGTCTATAAAGTCTATAACTTTGCCATACAAAATTCGATCAATTAAATTTCCAATAATTCCAGCAATTAAAACAGAAATCATAATTCTCAAATTCAAACTTCTTGCTTTTAAAAAATAATAAATCGCACCAACTAATATAACAACCGAAAATAGAGTTAGAAAAAATGCCGCGTTCTGAAAAGTCCCAAATCCCGCTCCAGTATTATAAATAAAAGTTATATGAAAAACATCATTAATGATTGGAATAGAAGTACCTTCATCAAGTTTTAAAATAATGCTTTTAGAAATTCTGTCAACTAAAATTATTAAAAGACATATAAAAATCGCAACATAAACATTGTGTTTTTTTAAATCATATCTCATTCTAGTCTCACAATAAAAATCAATTATCGTCTCCCACTATCTTCAGACATTGCAATTCGCTCTATATTTTCAACCCTCTGATTCAAACTTTCAAGGGATGCTTTTATTGCATCAAGTTTGCTAGATATAATTTCCAAATCTTTTTTCAACATTAAATCATTATTATTATCAAGTCTTGTTTCAGTAAATCTATTTGACTGCATTACTGGAGGAGGGGTTATTTCTGTTGTAGGTTGTTCTCCGTAAACTGTCCTTGAAGCACCAAATTGATTAGAAAAATCAGGAAAATCGGATTTAACGTCTTTATTTAAATCTCTTTGTAATTCTTCCAAAGGATCCTTTTTTTTGAATATATTTTTTATGATTCCCATTTTTTCTCATTTATCTTGAACAACTCTTTCAAATCCAAACAAAGGTAAAAATAAGTCGGGCGAATATCTAACAAATGTTAAAAGATTTCTTTCTGGATACGATTTAATATTTCCGTTCTTTACATTTCTGAAAAAGAATTCACTATCCCAGTTTTGAGAAATTGTTGCAAATAACTCAGTTCTTTCTGTTTGTGATAATTTTGAATCAAACAATTTGTTGATTGCTTGCTCTTTTGACAATTTTTCATCAAGAAAAATAATCTCTTTAATATCTTTGTTTTGCAAAGATTGTTTGGAATGGATGAAAATGTTATTGGCACCATATTTCTCAGCTTTAAAGTCACTAAAATCGTCAATTTTACTTTCACTCAACAAACCATAGGGATTCTCTTTATATCCTAAAATTATTTGCCTATTTTCATCTTCCAACAAATAATAATTTGGGCCATCTAATTCATTTACAAAATTTCGGAAATCTATATGAACAAAAAACAAAACTACTATTAGCGAGATTAGAAATATGACCAACGCATACAAAACAGATTTAACAAGAGCTTTAATTATCTTATAAAAGATGCTTACAACAATTACAAAAATCACCAACAATATGAACCATAATGTTAAAGGATTTGCCATATCGTTATTAGACTAAATTTAGGTTTAAATATCTTTCTATTGAAATAGCATTAATCAAACATCACTTCCCATCCTTTAATTTTCGCTTTAAGCCAAAACAAAGGATATGGATTCACAACAACAGCATATTTTACTTTTTCCAACAAATTCTGATCCCTTGACGAGTCAGTAAAGAAATAAGATTCTCTCAAATCTTTATTTTTAAAATATTTATGCTTTGCTTTCCCTACTACAGGAATAACTTTAATAAATCTGTCATTTTTGACTTCAACTTTTGTACAATACAATCTATATATTTTAACATTAAAATCTTTTTCTAATTTTTCGACATAATCATTTACAATAAAATCCATTGATTGTGTGATTATTACTATTTCATATCCTTTATTATAGAGATTAACTAATTTCTTAATCACATCAGTATTATATTTAAAATTATTTATTTTTTTATTTCGACTTTTGAAATAACTTAAATTTTTTTCCACACTTTCATTTCTTAAATCATAAAATGCTTTTTTAACCCAAATGTAATATGGACATAATCCAAAAAAATAAATGAATCCATAAAATAGACAAACAAAAGAAAGTTTATACCACTTCATCAAAATCCACATAAATCCAGAATTACCTTTTATAATTGTTCCATCAAAATCGAATATAGCAAGTTTCATAGTTACCTCAATTTTATTAATTTTAATTTTAGTTTACTTTTTAATCTCTTTTGAAAAACCATCAAACTGAGATCTTCTTTTTCTAACAAAAACAAATAATCCTCCTAACAACAATATAAATGCAATAGCGTATGGAATCAAATTCATCTCATTATCATCTACTTCTTCAGGAATTTGAATATTATTAAAAGCAATTCCTTCATTATTTTGATTAATATTATAAATATTGTAACTATTTTCTCCATTTCCTTTAATTAAATCTGCAGAAATTAATTCAATATCTTCTTCATTAATCGATGGAAATTCGTCATCATAGTTCACAAATTGACGAACTTTCTTTTCTTCAACTGTCTCTTTCGGTTTTTGTACATAATCACTTTGACAAGTTCCTTTTCTCTCAAATTCTTTTCCATCATATAAACATCCTGTTATATCTCTGCAAAATCTTGTAAATTTGCTACCTTCACAAACTATAGGGGTACATTTAATGACATTAGGATCAAAAGGACAAACTTTATGCACAGAACCCGCACCATAAACAATTAAAGACTGAAACAACAAAGTAATAAACAACATACAAATTGCCACTTTTTGTTTGTCATACATTTTCAAACTCTCTAAAATTCTTGCAATTCATCAAGCTTTCTTAAGTATCCTTTATTTTTTAAATAATTTACTTGAGTTTTTGTATACTTAAATAAAACATCTCCTTTATCAGTATCATATTCCCAAGGTTCAACAATAACAATATCATTTTCTCTGACCCACAAAAATCTCTTCATTCTTCCAGGTATTCTGCAAACTCTTGACTTACCATCAAGACACTTAATCTCCATTCTAGAGGCACCCAATCTTCTTTCAACAACTCCAAATATCTGTCTGTCTTTAGGAAGCTTAATTCTTGAAATTTGTTGTTGCTCTTCTTCCTCAGGAGAAAGCACTTCTTTTTTTTGACCGGGTTTTATATAAGCCATATTGTGATTGTAATCAAGGATTAGTTTATAAAGGTTAGCAGAAGGAATCTTTATAAACATACTTTTTTTCATTTACATAATTATGCCGTGATCGCAGAACCACAAACTTTTAACGCAAAAGTTTGATCAAAACATAGCGCATACTTACTACATGCGTATGCACTGAGCCTCACAAAAGCTTTAATAAAAGTAGAATAAAAATCATAATCATGCCGTGATCGCATAACCTGGTATTGCGCTAGCCTTGAGAGCTAGTTTCCGCAAGGATATCCCGGTTCGAATCCGGGTCGCGGCGTTTTTTTTATTAAAACCGAAAAATTTAAATACATACATGTTTTACATGTATTAAATGGGAAAGGTACAAATAACTGTTAGAGATGTTGATGAAGAAACATTTAAAGAATTTAAATCGAGGGCGGCTATTAGCGGAGATAAATTAGGAAATTTGCTAAATTTTGCGATGATAAAATATATGGGCGACGTTAGAACAGGAAAAAAATTTTCTGACCTTAAACCATTCTCATGGGGAAAAGGATCTGAAAAAATTAGCGAACAAATAGACGAAATATTGTATGGGTAAAAAATGATTCTTGTTGATGCAAATATTTTATTAGCAGTTTTAAATACTGATGACATTCAGCATAAAGCCGCCAAAGACCTATGGAAAGAAATTGAAAGTTTAAAATTTGGAAATTTTTTTATAACTGATTATATTTTTAATGAAATCATCGGAGTAACATTTAGAAAATATGGAAAAAATAGAGCAAGAAAAATTGGGCAGCACATCATCGAAACAATACACATCTTAATTATAGATCAGAAAGAACTTTACTATTCCTGGCAATTTTTTATCAAATCAAATTTAAAATTAAACCTAGTAGATTGTACAAATCTTTCTGCACTCAACACATACGAAACAAGACAAATCGCAACATTTGATAAAGAATTTAATAAAGTAAAAGGAATTGAAGTCGTTTCTTAAGTTTCAGAAACTTAGACTAAAATTTTACTTTGTCTTCAAACTATTTTTCCCCTTCTTTTCCGCATGCCTCATCTCAATATAGAATTCAAATACAGTAAACAACAAAGTTAGAATTAAAGGCCCAATAAAAATCCCAATAAAACCAAACCATAGGAGTCCCCCAAGAGTTCCAAGAAGAACTATTGCAGTGTGCTCTTTAGATTTTGCTCCAGTCCAATAATATCTAAGTAAATTATCAATAAATATTATATTTAGAATTCCAAAACATAATAATATAATTCCTTTTACGAGAACTGTTTCATTTGATGTAGCCACTCCGTCATAAATAACAAACAAACCCATAGGCAGCCATACCAACCATGTTCCAACTGGCAAAATTCCTACTACGGTAATCACAGTACCCCAAAATATAGCACTATTAATGCCAAGCAAATATAGAACAAGTCCCGCTAAAACTCCCTGAATAATGGCTGTCAAAAACTGACCATATAAAACACCATAAATAACCCCTTTTGTTTTGTTTATTAAATGGTCTTGATGCTTTTCTTCAAGAGGAATTAATTTTCTCAAACTTTCCATTATTTTTTCACCATCTTTCAAAAAATAAAACAAGAAACAACAGAAAACTAACAAATCCAAAAATTTTCTCGGAAGATTGAATAGTATGGAAGAACCATAATCAACAACATATTTCTGTAATTTGGCTGCGTAATCCTGTAGAATATTACGAAATGCAGGATCAAACAAATATCTATTAATGTTTTGGGATAAATCACAGAATACACTTTTAACACACGCATTTGGAAATAATTCACCAGAAAGTAATTTCTGTTTTACTGTTATATAAGTTACAAATGTTTCTGAGGCCAATTTTTTTAACAAAATCGAAAAAGGGACTATAGTTATCAATAAAAATACAAAAATTATCAAAACAACAATCCATGCAGGTTTTTTTGATTTTTTACTAAGAAATCTAAAAACAGGATATAAAGTAAATGCTGCAACAACTGACGCAAGAATTGGAATAATAAAAGGAATTATTAAATACGAAGCTAAAACTATAATCGAAAGAACCAAACCCAATAAAACAAACTTTTTAATTTCGCTTGAATCCATAATTCCTCTTATAGTAAAAGACATAAATATTTATACAAATCGAATGTCTTTTACTTATTAGCTGAGGATATGTAATATTCAATTACTTATGTCCTCAGTTATAATTTTTTCCCTTCGCAATCGCTATAGAGGCAATTATTACTATCAAAATTATAAAAATTAGAACAGGAATTTTTGAGTTGTCAAAATTCACATCATTTTCTTTTAAATTAACTTCTTCTTTAATCATTTGTTCAATCTCTTTAATTTCTTCTTCTGCATCTTCATTTGTATATTCATTAATCACATCCACATTTTCTTGATTAACTGTTTCTAAAACATCCTGTTCTTGAACATTTTGTTGAACACTACTTCCACTCGAACTTTCATCAACATAATCTTCAAACGGCAAGAATGTTCCACCTTCTTCTACTTCACAAATTCCTTTATTCCAAGACACAGTTGTTTGCCCTGCTTTCGCACAATACAATTTGCAATCGCTTATATCTCCAAGATTGAATAATTCGACTGCGTTTTCTTCACAAATGCAACATGATTTAAACGATCTAATTGTATTTCTTTCTATAGAAAAAGAAGGTGTTTCAGGATATAAATAATGATCTCCGTCATCTTTAACATAACCTATTCCTAGCTCATAATGGTGACCTCCGTATGTGTTAAAATGACCATCGGAATCTGCATCAATAAAAACATCAAAATAAATTTTTGAAGACGGAAATGGATCATCACTCAATCTGTTACCCGGAGTATCTGAATAGTCATATGTTCCATGATGCCCAGGCAATGCATAAGATGTAAATCCTTGTCCTTCTCTATTTATTACTCTTGAAGACGGCGAATTTCTAATTTTATTATACAAGTCCCCTATTTTTCCTAAGTTTGTAAATGGCAATTTTCCATTTTCGTCAGTATACACAGTTATTTTTTCAAGGTATAATTGCGACCTTGTTCTAGATTCTGAAGTAAACGATCTTAACAAATTAAATCTAGAAGCCTCATCTTCATAAAATCTCAAATCAAAGAGTACATAAATATCTACTGGAGAATTGGGTTCATAAACGTATCCCCTGTATTCATTTGAAACAAATGAATTCCTTCTATCTTTCAAATAAATGTTTTCGTACGACTTAAAATTAAATCTTGGTTTTCCAGTATAATCAGCAATGTGAAATGTATTTTGAAAATACAAGCTTACTTTTTTGTTTGGATATATATCTATCATATTAACATCAACTATATCTACGCCCTCCTCATTATCGAATTGTGCGTAAAAGTTTTCTACGTCGTATGATCCGTATCCAATCGGAACCTTTACTAATCTTGACGGAGATATTAACATATTCTCAGTTTGAGCAAAAGCTATTGTTCCCAAAACAAGCACAAATAGAATGTACAACACAGATTTTCTCATCATATTCCTCTTAGAATAAAATTAAGTATAAAAGGTTTATAAAGTTAACTATAAAAATGAGATAAGAAGTAAATAAATTTGCATCTTGATTGTAAGTAAGTATGAAATTAAATTTTGACAAATAACATAATCTGCAGTAATTTTACATTGACAAACTTAACTCATAGCTTTCAACACATATTCCCAAAATTTGTCTGAAATCAAGATTAACTTCTATTCAAAAACCATAAAATGAGCCCGCCCGGACTTTCAACAAACGATTCGAAAATCGCTTTTTTTGAACCG
>CAYJUR010000035.1:0-2880 GCA_964373405.1 uncultured Methanosarcinales archaeon
CAAGCGTCTTTTGTTCGTGTAGATAAGCCAGAAGTTGTTGAAGTAGAAACTATGGCTAAAAAAGACAGAGGAGGATTTGGAAGTACAGGGGATAGTGTGTAGATAATAATAATTCTGAGTTTTTAAGATTAAAGGAAAGTAATTTTAAAATATGCTTTCCTCTACCAGCCATTCCAACACGCAAAATCAACTTAATTTTTTAATTATGGAATGAATATAAAATTACATCTAAAAATGGAGTTAAGAAGAAAGCTAATTTTTGAAATCTTTTTTAACATAACTAGATAAACACAATTTCCTAATTAAACTTATTATGCTAAATTAAAGAATTTAGCAAATATATGTTTATCCCCAAACATATATAAACCCTTAATTTATATTTTGTTTTATGAGACCTTATGTATTAATAATCTTAGATGGATGGGGTATAAGAAGCGAGAAAAGGGGAAATGCTATAAAGTTAGCAAATACTCCTGTTTATGATATCCTTCGATTGAATTGTCCTGTTTCAAAATTAAAAGCGTCTGGAGAATATGTTGGATTACCTGAAGGTTTTCCCGGAAATTCTGTTCAAGGACATTTAAACTTAGGTTCTGGAAGAATTGTAAAATCAATCTTAACAAAAATAAATGAAATGGTTGAATCTGGCGATTTTCTGAAAAACCATTCATTGAACAAAGCAATTGAAAATTGCAAAAAACGTAATTCTGTGTTACACATAATGGGATTATTATCTGATGAGGGAGTTTATTCTTATGACACGCATTTATATGAAATATTAAATTTGTGTGTAACTAAAGACTTTAGTAATGTGAAATTACATGTTTTTTGTGACGGAAATTTTGAAGAGTATGTTGAAGAATTAAAGAAAAATATAGAAAAATATTGTGGGAAAATTGCAACTTTGATTGGGAAAAACTATGCAATGACTGATAGTTGGGAGAGAACTCAGACAACATATAATGCGATTGTTAATGGAGAAGGATTAAAAGCAGAATCAATAAGTCATGCGTTAAAAGAATATGGAAAAGATGTTCAAACTACGGCTGACTTGGACCCAATCGTTTTTGGAAATTATGAAGGAATTAATGATAATGATTCAGTAATAGATATTAATTTTGACAGAAGATCACAAACAAATTTAGCAAAAGCTTTTGTTGAAGACAAATTTGAAGTGTTTGAAAGAGAAAAATTAAAAATAATGTTTGTGCCTTTTGTCAAATACTTTGAGGGATTAGATGATAAAGAAATTGAAAGTTACAAAAATGTTGACGTGGCTTTTGATGACTATAAATTAAAGAATACATTATGTGAAACAATTAGTGAAAAAGGTCTAAAACAATTAAAACTTTGCGAAGATTTTAGATTTGATTACATTACGTATTACTTTAATGGAGAAAGGGAAAAGAATTTTGATGGAGAAAAGGGAATGCTAATACCTTCACATATAAGTTCACCAGAATTAGTTCCAGAAATGAGAGCTCGAGAAATTACAAATTTAGCTATTGAAAATATTAAAAATTATGATTTTGTTGTAATCAATTTTCCTAATGCAGACATTGTTGGTCATACTGGAGATTTAGATGCAGCAATTAATGCAGTTGAATTTATAGACACTTGTTTGGGAGATTTGTTGGAAGCCATAAAAGAGAAAAAAGGTATTGCTTTTATAACATCAGACCACGGGATGGCTGAAAAAATGGTGGATGACAAATTAAGAAAGATTGCATTAGATAGCAATGATGAAGTTGATTTTATAATTTATAATTATGAGAAAGTTGATGAAAATAGTAAAGAAATTTTGAAGGGAAAGCAAATCAAACTAAAAAATGGAATATTAGCGGATGTTGCTCCTACGATATTGAAGGTGATGGGAATTGCGATTCCTAAAGAGATGACTGGGATGAGTCTTCTATGATGTAATGAATTCTTAACATTAAATAATTGAATTGAAAAATTCGATGAATTCTTAGATTACTTTTATGAGGGCTTCGCCTAACTTACAAAAAACAAAGTTTTTTGGAAGTTCCAAAAACGAGGTTTTTGTAACTTTTAGTATTACTTTAAAGAGGGTTTAAAGGAAAGGTTTATATAGTTGGTTACCTAATAGGTAACTATGTATGAAATACCTAATTTCGGATTAAGAGCTTACGCCTTATTTTATTCAAAACATGGATTAAAAGAGGCATTTAAACAATCAGAATTAGATTGGATTGTAGGCACAAGTATGAAAAAGAAAATATTCTCTGTCTTGTTAAATGCAGGATGGATTAAAAAGATTTCAAAACAAGAATATAAATGTGTTTCTCCAGATAGCATATTTAATCAATTGTTAGATTTTAAAGTGACTGGGATAATAAAGGAATCAAAAAAACCATATGCTTTTACTGGATTATCAGCAATTGAAGTATGGAGCGATTATTCTTATGTACAAAGAGGACAAGAAAGATCTCCTTATTTCATTAAAGTATTAAAAAAAGATGTGAAATATTGGAAGAATTTTTTGAATGAAAATAACATTCCTAATTATATAAACAAGGGTTCTACGATAGGAGAATTTATAATATTGATACCTGTAAATAAATTAAGTTTTGTTGTGAAAGATGAATTAAAAATCGATTCATTAAAAATTACAATGAAATCTGCACAAAAAAATGAAATGTTTAGATATCCATATGAATATATGAAAAATAAATACAAAGAAAAATGAAAGATTTAGAAATCAGGGAACAAGAAATTTTCAAGGCACTTAAAGAGTTAACTAATTTGAATTTTGTAATAATTGGAGGATACGGAGTTAATAGTTATACGTTGCCTAGATTTTCAGTTGATTGCGATATTGTTGTTAAAAATGAAGAAGAGAGCGAAAAAATAGCCAAA
>CAYJUR010000035.1:2890-8253 GCA_964373405.1 uncultured Methanosarcinales archaeon
ACTTAAGAGATTGGATTATACACAAGAAACTAAATCGAATGCAGATACTCCTTATCACGGCGAATTTATACGATTTGAAAAAAAGATTGAGAAGGATTTTAAAGTAAGTTTTGATATACTTATAGGAAAAGTTCTTGATAGACAAACTGGAGCACATACTTCTGCAGAATGGATTTTTGAGAATTCGTCAATTAGGGTTTTGAAAGGGAAAACTTTCAAGGAAAAATTAGAAGCAAAAATACCTAGTGCTGAAGCATTAGTAGTTATGAAATTTATAAGTTGCAGAAATACGGATATAAGAGATATATTTATGCTTATCACTCACATTAATAATTTTAAATTTGTAAAAGATGAAGTATCTGAAAGAGTAGATTTTGAAAAGCAATTTAAAACCTTAAAAGAGAAAATTTATTCCAAAGGTTTTAAAGATAATTTACAAGGAGTTTTTGGATATGTTCCTGAAGATATTTTTGAAAAACATAAAAAATTAATATTGAAGTTGGAGAAATGAATTATTTATGCGAATTAATATAATCGTCAACAGACTGCCCATCGATTTCTAAAAAATATCTTTTTCCGTCTGGACCAAAAATGAATTTTTCTTGAATTGAATTACCAATAACATCTTCATAAACAATATGAGTTAATCCCTAGATTTTATCATTAACATCTTTGAATCCTTTTTTAATTTTCGCGTCTAACATTACAATAGCGCTACATCCCGCAAATAAAAGCTAAGTATGATATCCAACTTTGCTCCAAGACATTTCACTACTAAAACTTTCTCTTTCCATCCTCATACCTCCTTCATATCTTCCCAAGATTTCTCAAACAAATCTTTAAAAGACTTTGCAAAGAATTCTGATTTAACAGCAACTGCTGAGTCATATGACGCATTAACATCTTTGTCATTTACTAACATAAATGTTAAATTGTGCCCATCTATAAGAACGAATCTTGAATCCATTGCACCAGAATTTCGGATTTCTGCAAACTCTTGTAAATCATCGGCTGCAGCTTTTGATACTTTATTTATTGGAGCTGCAATTTTAACTTTGACACCTTTCTTTTTTAATTGTCTTAAATTTCTCTTTAATGCATCCGCTTTTCTTACTAAACCATGATCAGTTGTGCAAATATAAACGGATTCTTTAGCATCTTCCATTACAGAAGCAATGTGATCATAAATATTTGTTCTTCCTTTTAATGATGCTGTCATTTCTGTAGGATCAATTTTTTCTATACCATGTGTGTGAAGCATTTGTAGCTCACTCATTATGTCAGAAGTTTTCATCTCATCCAAAAGTTTGGATTGATTATCTGCTTCAACTTTTAATTTTGATTGAACTCTTTTAACAACTTCGTTAGGAGGAACTGCTATGTATTTAATTGGCTTTCCAATCTTCATTATAATTATTCCTTTCTTTTCTAAAGATTCTAAAACATCGTAAGCTCTTGATCTTGGAACATTAGAAATATCTGATAATTCTCCTGCTGTAGCAACACCTCTTGATAATAAAGCCGTCCATAATTTTGCTTGATATGAATTTAAGCCAAATAATTTTAATTTTTCGTGTATATTATTGTCAACAACCATTTTTTGTCCTCGTAAATTTTATGATTAAGGATACAAATTTAAGTTGTTTATAAAGGTTTAGTTAAGTTGTCTTTAAGGGGGGGTGAATGAACAAAATCAATAGAAAGATTTAAATATTTGTTTAAACATAAACATAAACATGAAGACAATAACTATAACGGAAGATGCTTACGAAGTAGTTAAAGGAATGAAAAAGGAAGGAGAAAGTTTTAGTGAATTGTTCAAGAGAATTGGAGAAAAAAAACTCAAAGTAAGTGATTTACCAGGTATTTTAAATTATAGTGAAAAAGATATGGAAGACTTAAGGAAGAGAGTTGATGATGTACGAAAAAACAGCAAAGGAATGGAGGAAAGGATCAACTATGTACGTTCTAGACTCAAGCTCAATAATTGAAGTTATTAAAAAAAACAAAAAAGGCGAGGAAATACAAGAAATTTGTAGAGGACAAAGTGTAGTTACAACCAGCATATGTATGTTTGAAATTCTGTCAGGATCAAAATCCGAAAAAGAGTTTTTTTTGTTATCAAATTTATTTAAAGGATTTATTATTTTGTTTCATGATATTGATAGTTCAATAGATAGTTCAAAAATTCTTTTAGAATTAAAAAGAAACGGAAACATGATTAATGATATGGACATTCTCATAGCAGGAATATGTAAAGCAAATAATACAACTTTAATTACATTGGATAAAGATTTTGAGAAGGTAAACGGATTAGATGTGAAGATTGTGAAGTAGAAAAATATTGTAATTAATGCTTCTAAGCGTTAGCCATTTTTGAGGCAAATTAGAATTATATGAAATTTTGTATTGTTTTCTTTTAATCAAAATTTTTCAATCATCTTTATAAATAACCTCTATAATATTCAATAAATCAAAGATTGATAGACGTATTGGTTACGGCTCATACGGACTGGAGAAACAATGGCAAGAAAATATTCTGGAAGTAAAGGAAAGGCAGGTTCTAAAAAGCCCGCAAATATGAATCCTTCATGGATTACACATAAACCAAAAGAAATAGAAATGTTAGTTGTAAAATTAGCAAAAGCTGGTGACGCACCAAGTCAAATTGGTCTTAAACTAAGAGACACATATGGAATTCCATCTGTTAGAGCTACAACAGAAAAAAGAATAACTGAAATTCTTGCAGAAAAAAAATTATTAAAAGCTTTACCTGAAGATTTGACATCATTAATTAAAAGAGCTGTTCAGATAAGAAAACATATGGAAAGAAGCAAAAAAGATATGACTGCAGTAAGAGGAATAATGCTTACAGAATCCAAAATAAAAAAGTTAGCTAAATATTACATATCTAAGGGAAAGTTAGCAAAAGAATGGAGATATGACAGAGCAACAGCAGAAATGTTGGTGGATTAGATTTTTATTTTATTCTTTTTTAATTAATTTTTATGATATTCAAAATCAGATATAGTTATAACGTACTTCTTTCAGGGCTCACGCCATGACCAATTTCAAGATAAAAAAACAAAATTACCCATTCAAAATCTGCTTAGCTGCTTCTATGTGTTCTGCAACATCTCTTCCTTTTTTTGTTAATCTTAAAAGTTTTAGTCTTCCATGTTTTTCGAATACAACTAATTCGTGCTCTTGCATTTTTTGAAGTATTTTAACAACGTGAGAATATGTACAATCAACTGATTTTGCTAGATATGACGCATAAGTTGCATCTTTACCATTCTTTAAATTAACTAGCATCATAGCTGGCTTTTCTCTAAAAAATGTATCAAAAATTTTTTCATCCATACCAAAATTAAATAGGTATGAGTATATATAAACCTTTCGAATATAGATTATGAAGGATATAATAGCTTTAAATTATTACAAATTTTATAACTTTTGTCCGTTAGTGTTATAAACCAATTAAACAAAAAGATAAAAATGAGACAAAAAAGGCAAGATAAATTAGTAATAAAAGAATTGGCAAGGGAAGAAATAAACAATCTATTTACAAAAGCAGAAAACGTTTTCAATCAAAACAAAGCTAAATCTAACGAATATATAAAAAAAGCTAGAAAATTAGCTATGCAAAAAAACATAAAAATACCTACAGAATTTAAGAGAAAATATTGCAGACATTGTTATTCATATTTGGTGCCAGGCAAAAATTGCAGAGTTAGAACACAGCCAGGAAGAGTTGTTTATACTTGTATAGAGTGTAAGAAATTTATGAGATTTGTGTATTAACAAGTTAATAATTTCTATCAACAATATTTTCATCATCATCACTATTTTCAGAATCATTATTTTCATCTTCCTCTTCAATCCTATGCTTAATTAACTCTTTTAATTCTAACGCTTGTTCCTCAACTTTTTGCAAAAAAGAGACATCATTAAAACAGTCTAAAGCACAATCGTTACAATAAGCATCAGAAGACTCTTTAATCGTATAGACTGCAGGAGCCCCACAAATAATGCATTTTTTCCCCATTTGAGGACAAAATCAATTTGTATTTATAAATGTGAGGGGAAATGATTATATATTGGAAGGGGAAATTGGAGATTGGTGAGATAATGAATCCAATTCAAATGATAAATGAAAAACTTGAAAAAATTAAGGGTTTAGATAAATTAATAATTGGAACTGCCTTTGGAATGATAATAAGCGTTCCCATTGGTATGTATGCATTTTCTCCAAAAACGACTTATAATGTTGATGATAATGGAGATGGAATAAAAGATTTAGTTGTAAGAACTAATGCTGGTTTTGAATATTTATTTATAGCAGACACCAAAGGCAATTTAGAATATGTCGAAAAGAGGCAATAAATGTCATTAGAAGAGGAATTAGAAAATCCAATAATGCCTGAAGGATTTGAATTTATTAGACACTTAGGACAAGGAGCTCAAGGAAGTGTTTATCTAGTCAAACATCAAGAACTTTATGGAAAATGTGCAATGAAAATTCTAAGCAGAGAAGAATTATTAAATGAAGCAAGAGCTCTTTATCATTTGTGGACAAATTTAGAACCAAATGAAAGAAAAAATCAGTATATTGCAGCATTATTAAACATTAATCTTGATAGTAAGCCACCTCACATTTTGACTGAATATGTTGATGGAGAAAATTATTTAGACTCTAGATTAAATATTATGAAAAAAATTAGAGAAGGAGCAATAACTGTCTTAGAGTCTGAAAAATCTGAAGAAAAAAAACAAGATTTAAAAGACAGTATTGAAAGAGCTGACAAATGGTTGTCGCGCAAATGGTTTCTTCCGGAAAATCCCAAAATTGTTTTCTCACGATTAAGAAAATTAGCAAATGCTATCAAATATGTACATTCGAAAGGAAGAGTTCATGGAGATATTAAATCAAACAACATTGTCATCAATGACAAAAAGGGATTGTTTAAACTAATCGATTTTGGAGTTAGTGGTGTTGAAGGAAAGACATCTACACTTTATGGAGCACCAGAAGTTTTACTTGGTGGTTCACCTACTCCAGCTTCAGATAATTATGCTTTTGGATGTTTTGCGTATAGAGCTTATGTTGGAACTCCTCCTTTTCAAAACGAGGAAGAACTTGTGAATTGGGATAAATTAGGCGATAGTTTAAAACAAAAAGCAAGAGATCAAATTCTTGAAAGAAAATTAATTGGAAGAAATAATTTAGATAATGATCACCTATTAAAAATTACAGGAAAAAAAGTTGGCAAATTAATTTTAAGATGTCTTGATAAAGATCCAAAGAAGAGACCCAAAGATGGAATCGAATTAAGCAATATAATTGAAAGAGAAAACACAAG
>CAYJUR010000036.1:0-8219 GCA_964373405.1 uncultured Methanosarcinales archaeon
TGATTCAACATTATGGGTATCACTTGCAGAATTATATGATTTACCAATTTTATTGTTTCCATTATTCTTATTAATGTTATTTGTATCTGGGGTGGCTATAGTTGCTGAGAAAATTGAACCTGTTCTTAGTGTAATTTTTCCATGGGGTGTTACACCTCAAATGGTCCTGAACGTGATTACTGACGTTGGTATAGGATTATATAATTTCTTCTGGTACAACTGGATTGCTTCTATTTTGGCTATTGGGTCTAATATTCTTTTTAATTTTTTCAGAGTCAAAGCTCCTCTTTCTCAGGAAGTATTGGATTCAATTTATGAATTGGAAGTTTTAAATCCCAGTAGTTATACTGAATTATCAAAAGGTGCAACAAATGAACCAAAAACGTTTGTTGTAAAACCTTCCATAATTAGAAGAATTGTTACATTTAATTATTTTCCTGGTGCACAAGTTCCATCAAAAGAATTAGTTCAAAATGCAGATAGGGTAAAAATAGTTTCTACAATATTGCTTCAAAATGGAATTATTCCAACAAAAAAAATAGAGCAATACATAATTAATCATAAGTATATTAGTGTCGATGAATATCTAAATCCTGCAAGAAAAAATATTCCTTTTACAAGGGACTATAGAATAAATAATTTGATGAATCAGGGAAGAAAAGAATTTGCAAAATTGTATGGGGCAGATGTAGATAGAGAAAAAGAGTTAAAGAAATTAGTTAGTGCTGAGATTGAGACTATGCCCTTATGCAGTAATGGGTGTTTCTTCGCAGGCGAATTTACGCAAGCAAATGTTGATAAGATTAAAGAAGCATTTGTTTTTATTGAAAGAGATATTGATTATGGTCAATTTAAGATATCTGACATTGAAATAGTTGATGGCGGAATAAAAGTTAAAGCTAAACTTAGAACTGAAAGATTCTCGTTAATTGTTGGATTATTTGTGTGGGCGTTCCTTCCTTGGATAGATTATACTTCTGAAGTTGATTTAGATCAATCATATTCACAATTGTTTATTACAAAAATGAATGAAGTGATTTTAAAGTTTGGGAAGGATACGGCATTAGTCCAAAATGAAAATGTAATAGTTCCAGAATCACAAGTTGGAGGAGAAACTATTTTAGAAAGTGATGAACAAGCAGTTCAAGAACCTCCTTACTTACCTTCAAGTCCTCCTTCAGGATTAGGCAGTAGACTTAGTAGTAGAAAAGGTAGTGCCTCATTAGAATATATAATTAAATTAGCAATTTCTGGAATTATTGGTTTAGGAATGTTTGTATTAACAAGTGGAAATATTTATGCATCATCTATGTTGACGATTCCATTAGTATCAATAATTTTTGCTAAAGGATGGTTGTCAAAATCGTTGGCAGCAATTGGTGGTGGTCTGGGAATTGTTGTTGGTGCAAGTATGTATCCAGAAAGAATGGAATATATGAGACCTATAGTAGTTTCAGTATTAGCTTTAACAGGAGGAGTTTTACCTTATGTTGTTACAGGAATCTTGAATAAGATATTTAAGAAGAAAAATTTAGTTGAGAAAAAGGTTGCAATAGTTCAAAAACCAGAAACAGAAAAACAAACTCAACAAAAAGTAATACGGCCTCCAGCTGTACCTCTTGGTATAGAAATTGAAGAAGAATCAAGTGGAACAATTGTTCAACTTACTGAAAATATAGATATTACACAACTCTCTCTTCAAGAATGGGCTACTTATTTAGAAACAAATAGATTAGATGTTTATGGTGAAGAAGGTAGTGATTTGTATGAGTTAGTCACAAGAAGACACGAGTTGAGAAGTTATTCTAGGGAGGATTTGTTGCTTTTAGAATTAGATGATTCTGATTTTGAAACTAAAAATCGAATTAAAATTGCTTGGATAAATTCTCATGAGCAAAATTGGAATAATTTGCAAACTAATGTAATCTCTAATGAAGTTGGTGCAGTAGAACCACATGAGGGTGTTGAATCATGGAATAGTTATAAAATAAATGGTGGGACAGAAGGTTTGAATAAAGCGTATTTAACATTCTCTAATTTAGTTGAAGATGTTTCTGTAGAACAATTCAATCAATTTATGCAGATTTTATTAAATATTGGATTTAAAGGAAATGTTAAAATAACAAAAGATGTTGATAAAATATCTAATTCTTTTGATAATGTTGTGATACATTCATCTGACGATTCTCAAATAGAGAAGGCAATTCAAGTTGCACAAAATGTGTTCGGAGACAAAATTATTTTAGTTCAAAAAGCAGTTGATGTAAGTTCTACAAAAACTTATTCAGATAAGTTGGTTGAAGAAATAAAACAAAAGAGATTATATGCTTTAAGTGTGGAAGAAAAAGACCCTTGTCAAAAAGGCTCCATCTCTTGCATAATCCAATCAGGAAGATTATCTCAAGGAAGTTTCAATACTGTTGTTAATTTGATTTCAGAAAACACGGGTCTTTTAATTACGGATGCTAGAGATAGTGCACATTTGTTGGGAGACAGAATTATTTTTTATAATGAAAAAGATATTTCTGACGAACAAATGCAGAAATTAAATGTAGCTTTAAATAAATATAGTAGGGACGCAAGAATTACATATGATCAAGTTCCAGCATTTATTAAACTTTCAGAAATATTGCAAAAATACAGAAACGAATATGGATATGCAACTGATACTGATTCTTTAAAACGTGATTTAATCTCTAACTTTAGACAATTTATTTCAGATATTGATATAGAAAGAATTAGATATTTATTCGGCTACGAATTTAATGAAAAAGATATTGCTTTTATTAAAGTGGATATAGGTAAGGTTATTGACATCCCAGCTTATGTAAGACTTTTAGATGTTGATGAACCAAGAATAAAGTTTATGAGAGAAGCAACAAATTTATTCATACACGATCCAATCCAAGAACTGACTCCGAAAAATGCGATATTAAGGGAAACTGCAACAAAATATTATACTGAATTAGAACAAAGATTACAAACAACTCCAGAATCTAATTTAATTAAATTAGCAGAAATAGTTCCAATTCTAAAAAGTTTGAGAGAAGATGCACAAAATGATAGAACTAAATTTGATGAAATTGAAAGTTTAAGTAAAGAAATGAATGAAGCTATTGGAAATAATAATATTGAAGAGGTTGTTGCGAAAATAAAAGAGAGGTATTATGGAGTTGTTGAAGAACCAGTCACAACAGATTCAAGAGGACAAGGATTTTTATTCGCATCAAGAAGAGGTTTTGCTTCGACTTTTATGTTACTCTGGGGTAATTTAGTAGCAGCTCTAGTTTTTCTAATTGCAATTCAAACAAATCTAATCACAACAAAAGAAATAGGAAAAGAATTAGCGATGGGGTCTAAACCTTCAGTAAGTTTAGTTAATGCTCCTTCAACAGTCCCACAAACAATTGAAAAAGATGAAACAATCACATCTCAAGAACCAACAGCACCAACATTAGAAGGCCATGAGAATTACAATAATATTGTTCCAATTATAAACAAAGTTTCAAAAGAAACAAATTTTGATCCATTAATTTTAGCAAGTATTGTTCTAACTGAATCTAATGGAGATACAAATGCGAAAAGACACGAAACAAATAGATACAAACAAATTAAAGATGCATTCCAAACTAATCCTAAATACAAAGAACATTATAATTTAATTAAAGCAAAATTAATAGGAAAAACAGAACAAGAACTACAAGAAAACTATTTCCAAACTATGTCTTCTTACGACAGAGGTCTAACTCAAATTGCACCAGCAACTGCAGTAGCTTATACAAGTTTTAGAGGGCATCCAGATGAACTACAAGATTCAGAAACTAATTTAAGAGTTATTATAGAATTCCTAAGAAATAGAGGATTTAAAGAAACAGATACAGGATTACAAGGAGCATTAGTAGCAAATACTATAGTTAACACAAACAGCAGAACAGGTACGCCAGTAGAAGGGCATATAGAGAGGGCGGAAGAATATTATAATCAACTAGAACAAAAAAGCGATATATAACAAAAAGGGATACATTGTAAGAAAGGAAGTACTGTTTGTGTTATTAAAATCAAGGATGTTGAGTTGGCTAAAAAACTACTATATCACGAGTTTAGAAAAATCGCGTTGTTTAGAGAAGATGTAATTTTGCCAGTTGATACTTTTTTTACTGATATAAGTGTATCTGAAGATGGAATTACTTTTACAACTCAATATGTTGTAGATAAAGATGAAATAGAAAATGCATTTAGAAACAGATTTATTATAAACTCTTATTATGAAATATATGATGCAGCTAAAACTTTGGACTTTGAAAGAATGGAAACAACTGGTGATTTTACAGAAGCATATGAATTTTTTGATAAGTTTGATAAAGATATGAAAGATATTGTTATATATGCAAAAAGTGATTACTTAAGAGATTGGTTTAATAAAATAATTGCAAATTATAAAAACTTTTTAAATGAAGGCGGTTATTATGATAGAGTTTCTTTAAAAAATATAAAATCTCTTGTTGATGAAATTATAGGTAAGGAATTTGATATTTTATCTGTTGTAAATATAAAAAATGTTGCGCCTAATATTATTAACAGGTTATTAAGTAAAAGTCCAGATGAGATTTATAGAAGTGGATATCTTTTTAGAGGAGTTTCAGATATAGATAGATTAAGAATTCTTTCAGGTCGAGATTTGGTTTCTACTGATCCTCAATCTGTGATATCTTTATCTGATCATATATTACACGGGGAATTATTTAAAGACACTAAATTTATATCATTAACTTCAGATCCGAAAATTGCGGCACTTTTTGGAAATGTGATTGTTGTAAAGATAAGCTCTCTTAGAGGAAATCTTCTTACTCCTAATGATATCATTTCAAAATCCGGCAAGTCAACTGAAGTTTCGAGACTTGTTAGAAAAAACAATGAATATGTATTGGAACCAAATCGGTTATATGATGCAGAAATTCCTTCTGAATTTTTAATGGCAGTCATCTAGAGAAATCTTCTTTTCTCTTCTTCAAATTTACTTATCAATGCTTGCAATTGTTCATGTCCTCTATAAAATTGTTCAGCCTGTTTTGCATTATTTAATCCTTCTTCTAAATATTCTTGATTTCCACTTTTTACATATAAATCTAAAAGACAAATAGAAAGTCCAAACCTAATATTAAAGCAATCCCCATGATTCAAAGCACTTCTGAAATGATTTTCAGCTTGACTAAATAGTTTTTCATCTATTTCTAAGAACGCTAAATCTACTAATTCATTCATTTTGATGTGATTTATTTTATCCTCATTCATTTTAAACTTACCTCTGGAGAACTTTGATTTAACTTTTGCAAATGTTTATTAATTAAATCAACAAGCACTGAAGAATGTGCAAGTGGTGAACTTAAATCTCCAATTTCTCCGTTTTCATCTACATCAAAGAAAAATTGAACTATTCCTTGCATTGCTAAATCGTATATAAGTTCTTTAGTTTCAGATTTTACTTTTCTTTCAAACATAAACTTGTAAGTAGGTAAGTATATTTTTTCTCTTGCTTCTTTGTATCTAACAATTTTATCTCCTAATAAATGTCCAGACGGATTTCCTCTTCTCTTTCTTCCTTTACCTTTAAAATAATTAATATCTATTTTTCCGTCAATTACTTTTAATCCCTGCCACACTCCTTCAACAGAATCACTTACATTATTTCTGCCTGGTACTGGAATTCTTCCATATTGTATAAATGGAGATAATTCGGATAAATCAGTTACCCAAGTGTAATCATTTGCGTATGGTGCATTTGTTGATGTATCATAAAAAATTGCACCAGGAAAACTAGCATAATCTCCATGTATTCTATTTCTGTTTGTAAACATTACGAGTTCCATTTTTATCACTCTTACAGAAAAGTATCATTGTTTACACTATTTATAAAGCTTCTTTTTTTGTGCTTGAGTTGAACTGATTTATGATGAACAAAGTTTAAAGAATCTCAACAAACAATTCCAACAGCACCAACTTTAGAAGGACATGAGAATTACAATAATATTGTTCCAATTCTAAACGAATTAGCAAATAAATATTCCTTAGACCCAAAAATACTTGCAGCAATTATACTTCATGAATCGAATGGAGATACAAATGCGAAAAGGCATGAAAATAATAGATATAATCAAATAAAAGCTGCCTTCCAATCTAATCCCAAATATAAACAACACTATGAAAAATTAAAAGCAGAAAATAAATTAACAGGACAAACTGAAGCAGAATTACAAGAGAATCATTTCCATCTTTTTACTCCACACTCACATTCAATCTAACTTCTTTTAAATATTCAAATTGGAATCTTCCTGGAGAAACATATTTACCCTCTGGACCTCCTGCATCAGCTCCTAACAAAGAACCAAACAAATTTGAATAAACTCTTTTTCCTTTAAATAATTTTTCCTTATCAGCATCTTTCCTTGATTTGAGATATTCCACAAATGCGTTATTATAATCTTCTTTATCTTTATCATTAAGCCCCTTAGAGTTGTGCCTTTCAAATATTGTTCTTCTTTCTCCTGTTTTAGAGTCTACTTCTTCAAGTGTTGATAAATTTGTATCTGTATACCTTGAATAATTTGCTGAAGGATTTTTATCAACAAAACGATCAATATTAACGAGATCAGTTATATCTATTTTATGAACTAAAATCTCTTGCTTTCCGTAAGACAGATCTATAATAAAATATAAATCGTCCATAAGATTTCTATTTATTTCATTTTTGTTAAATTTTAAATCTCTTGTACTTAATACAGCAATTAAATAAGCCATAAATGTGTTAGCAATATTTTCGTTTGAAAAAGGATTTGTATAATCAACGATTCTTTTTAAGTAATCTGGAATAGATTCCCTACTGCTTCTTAAATAATAAGGAGTCATTTCGTTTGCTTTTCCAAACCCTTCAGTTCGTAAATTTGCAATAACAATTCCATTATTAGGATTATATCTAATTACATCTATTTTAGGTATTACAAAGTTTGCATTAGATTCTGGAAATGTACATATTGTTTCTAAACCGCTTTTTAATACTTGTTCAGGCGTGTCTACTTGAGAAACTATCACTCTATGGGCAAATACTTCGCCCTCAAACTTTACATCTGCAATTTTTTCTCCATTATAAACTCCTATATCAATTGCATCAATCTTGTTTGTGTCTAATCCTAATGTTTCAATTTGATTACTAATAATTCTATTAATTCTCAATTGTTATCACCCTCACAAAAATATATGATTGTTTGGATTGTTTATAAAGGTTAGGTTTATTTTATGCAAAAATAAATGTAATGTTAATGATACACTGTATTATGGTAATAAATTATACCAGATGGTATAAATTATTTATTAGCTTTCCCCTTACAAATGAAATTTTAAATGTAAGGGGAAAATGAGGTTTTGGATTGTGGCAGTAAGTTAATTTAATCTCTAGACAATAATCTAGACCGTAAGCATATTTTGAACCGCATAAAACAGCAATATATATAAACAGAAAAAACTCAACAAAAACCTATGGGGGAATTTACGGATATATCAAAAGAAGCAATAAAAGGTATGCTAAGAAAATATTCTAACCCTTCTGAGAGAACCTTTGTGAAGCAAACGTTGCTTAGAGGAGGATGTCCAAGTTCTAGAATCAAGGAAGCTGAATATGAGATAAGTCAGGGAATTGGAAGAAAACTATTGCACATAAGTGTTAAACCAAAAGAAAACACAAGTGAAAGATTAAGAGAAAGACATTACATAAATAGTTCATTTTTTATGAACTTCATATCAAACAGATTGACATGGTATGTTGTTGGTGGTATATTATTAGTTATTGTTTTATTTATTTTAATTTCAAAGTACGGATCAAGTTGCGATGAACAATGTTTTGTAAACAAAGCAAATTTATGCGAAAATGCAGTATACAAAAATGAAATTGCTGGGGCTAAGTTAAAATATGAAACAAATAATTGCGTATTAGACAAAACTGTTTTAAAATTGGCCAATAATGAGCCAAATGAATTGAGAGCTTTATTCAAGGGCAAATCTATGTCGTGCGGATACGCAAGAGCTAATTTTGACATAAATTATTTAAGTGAGATTTCTGCTAATTTAGATGATTGTGATGGAGAGTTGAAAAGTGCGATATTGGTAAGTTTGGGATAACCTTATTAATTCTATTAAAAACTCAAACATATGCTACAAATAAACGGTTC